>CAXGWX010000001.1:0-74866 GCA_964013445.1 uncultured Bdellovibrionales bacterium
ACCCCTAAGACGCTCTTCGCCTTTTCAATATCGAGAGCGATCTGATTTTTTAAATCCTCAACGCCAGCAAAACGTTTCTCTTCACGCAAGCGCTCGATAAAAGCCACCTGAAATTCTGTATCGTAAAGCTCGGGAATATCGTCGCCAAAGATATGGGTTTCGATCGTCAATGCATTTTCACCAAAAGTTGGCGCAAAGCCAACATTGGTTACCGCCGGCAATTCACCAAAGACACCTTTGGCTCTGGTAGCATAAACGCCTAAAGCCGGAAGTAATTCATTACGGGTCTCTAAATTCGCTGTCGGCACACCAATGGTGGAGCCACGGCCCGCACCCCGGATCACATCACCACGCAAACAAAAAGGCCGGCCAAGCAAAAACTCCGCTCCGCGCATATGACCGTTTTGTACAAATTCACGAATCTTCGTCGAGGACACCACAAGACCATCGAGTCGCAAAAGTTCCTGCGGGTGTACCTTAAAGCCATGCTTTCTACCTTTTTTGATTAAAAGATCCACATCACCCTTTTGCCCCGCGCCAAAACGGAAACCCTCACCGACCACAATATGTTTCACATTTATTTGTTCGACCAAGATATGATCGATAAACTCTTCGGCGCTGATGGTGGCAAACTGGGCATCAAAGGGCTCCACCAGGGTGCCCGCAATGCCTTCGGCTTCAATTTGTGAAATTCGTGTTTCAACGCTTTCAATCAAATGGGGTGCAAGCTTTGGATTAAGAATCGCTGCTGGATGCGGATGAAAAGTATAGGCCATCGAAAAAAGTTTCTCTGCCTTTGCCAGAGCCTTTGTTTCTTTAAACAATTCCTGATGGCCGCGATGTACGCCGTCAAAAATTCCAAGGGCAATGGCTGTTGGCCCCAGATCGTCAGGGATATTGGCTCTATGTCGAAAAACCCGCATGATTAATAGTGCAGCAACTCGTTGGCCTTGGTGATAATGTCAGAAACCTGCGGCAAAAACGCATCCTCAAGAGTAGGCGCATAGGGGACTGGCGTATCCGGTGCTGTCACCCTTAGAATCGGACCATCTAAATAATCAAAGGCATTTTCATTAATCACTGCCGCAATCTCACCGGCCAAGCCGCCACGGCGCGTGTCCTCATGAACAATCATCACTTTCGATGTTTCCATGGCCGCCTTAATAATCGTTTCTTCATCCAGAGGAACCAGGGTGCGCAGATCGATCACCCGAACGTTGTGACCATTCTTCGCCAATTCTTCTGCCGCCTCTAAAGCCGTATGCACCATGGCCCCATAGGTGATAATGGCCATATCATCACCGGCTCGGCGCTCGAGCGCCTGCCCCAAAGGCACCACATAGTCCTCATTCGGCACTTCGTCCTTAATGCGCCGATAAAGAAATTTATGCTCCAGAAACAAAACCGGATCTGGATCGCGAATCGCACTTTTTAACAAGCCTTTGGCATCATAAGCGGTGGCCGGAAAAACAACCTTAATCCCCGGCGTCGAGACAAACCACATCTCCGGACAAGCCGAATGAAAAGGCCCGCCGCGACCTCCGCCACCGGCAGGGCCACGCACCACCAAAGGGCAGGGTACACCATTACGAAAACGGCTCTTCGCCGCCACGGTCACCAATTGGTCAAAACCACCGCAGGAAATAAAATCAATAAATTGCAGCTCCGCCACCGGTCGCATGCCGCACATGGCTGCACCGGCCGCTGCTCCAATGACTGCTGCTTCAGCGATAGGCGTATCGATAATACGTTCCGGACCAAATTCATCGAGCATCCCGGCAGTCACCTTAAAAGCGCCACCATAAGCGCCAATATCTTCACCGATCAAAAAGACCCGCTCATCCGCATGCATCTCTTCTTTAAGCGCGCTGTTAACCGCTTCTAAAAAAGTTGTTTCCGGCATCCTAGGAATCCTCCCGATGGGTTGGGCCACCACGCCACCAGCTCTCATAATGAGGCCAGGGCTTAGTGCCATCGTCAAACACCGCCTGTAAATGGGTTTCCGGCTCTGGCTGTGACTCTGCAACCGCTTGTTCGCGGGCTGCATCCAGCTCTGCCTCTACCTCATTACGAATTTGCTCTAATACTTTGGCATTGGCGTGTTTGCCTTTGCTTAAAAATTCCACATAGCGATCAACCGGATCATTCTCCTTGGCCCAGGCTTCGATTTCGTTGTCTTCAACATAAGCTTGATTATCATGCTCCGCATGACCTTTACGTCTGTAGGTTTCCGCAACGATTACTGTCGGCCCTTCACCGGCCAGGCCCCGTTCACGAGCCAGCTTTGTCGCTTCAAAACAAGCAAGCACATCGTTGCCATCCACATGGGAAACATCGACACCAAACCCATAAGCACGACGCACCAGATTACCATCGGGAACTTGTGTGGTTGTCGGCGTCGAATAGGCATAATGGTTGGACTCAATCACCACCACCAGTGGAAGTTTTTGCACCGCTGCAAAATTTAATCCTTCGTAAAAAGCACCCGTCGATGAACCGCCATCGCCAATAAAAACCAGGCCGGCCTTGTCTTCGCCTTTAAAACGAGAAGCCAAGAGACAACCGGAAAGCACGGGCACCATGGCACCAAGCATGGAGACCGGTCCAAGAATACCAACATTCGGATCGGAAAAGTGGGTGTTAAGATCGCGGCCACCGGATGGGCCGGTTCCTTTCGCCATATACTGACGTAACATGGCCAGCGGCATTACCCCATGGGTCAAGGTCGCTCCTAAGTCACGAATCAGCGGCTGTAAATAATCACCGTCGCGCATCCCATAGGCACAACCGACCGCTGTCGCTTCCTGCCCCAAAGAACGATAGACGCCACCAACAACCTGAGTTTGTCGATAAAGGGCTACCAAATGCTCCTCTAAGCGGCGAGTCTCAAAGAGCAATCGATAGAGTTCTAAAAGCTGCTCATTATTTAATCCCGCATCGGCGCTGAATTTGCGTTTCTGTACAAAATACTTGGCGCCTTTATCGAGAAGCCGGCGGTTTGCCGCATAGTGGCCATAAAGCTCGCCACCTTTAGCCTTCTTGTCGTGATCTTTATTCGGCGCGGGAGTTTTTGTTCCCGAGGCCTTAATATGACGTGGTGTTAAAAGCATAACTTTCCGCTTCGATTAAATATGTACCGCATGACCCATGGTTGCATGAGCCGCTTCCAAAACCGCTTCTGCCAGAGTTGGATGGGGATGAATCGTATGGGCCAACTCCTCTGTCGTACACTCCAATCGCAACGCCGCACATGCCTCCGCAATAAGATTGGTGGCCTGCACCCCAATCATATGCACACCTAAAACTTCATCGTAACGGGCATCGGAAACGACCTTAACAAAACCATCCACCTTGCCTACAATCCGCGCCTTACCAATCGCCGCAAAAGGAAACTTACCCACTTTGACCTTATAGCCCTGAGCTATGGCCGCTTCTTCACTTAAGCCCACACTGGCCACTTCCGGGTCGCAATAGGTGCATGAAGGTACTTGGGTGGCAATAATTGGATGGGGATTACGGCCGGCAAAATGATTCACCGCCACCATTGCTTCAGCGCTGGCCAAATGGGCCAACTGGGCAGTGGGGATAATATCACCAATCGCATAGATATTTGGCACACTGGTTTGCATCATCTCATTAACATCGATGAAACCTTTGGCATTCGCCTGTAAGCCAACACTTTCAAGCCCAATATTTTCTGTTACCGGTGCGCGGCCTACCGCCACCAGCACTGTTTCGAATTTCTTTTCTTCTTTTCCTTTAGGCGTGCTTAAGGAAACAAGAGCATGACCTTTTTTGGTTTCAATTTTTTCCACTTTCGATGAGACCAAAATATCGATACCCTTTTTCTTCAGAACTTTCTCCAGCTCCTCGGAAACTTCCTTATCTTCAATAGGCAAAACACGATCGAGCATTTCAACAATGGTTGTTTCCGTACCAAAACGGGAGAACACAGAAGCCATCTCCACACCAACCGCACCTGCTCCTAAAACCAAGAGGGATTTCGGTGGCTCCTTAAAGAGCTGCAATTCATCGCTGGTCACAATATGTTTACCATCTACCTTCGCAAAGGGAATTTGCCGCGGCACGGAACCGGTGGCCAAAATAATAGCCTTGGCCCCTACAAGTTCTTTTTTACCATCCTTTTCCACTTCGATGGTGTGCTTGTCTTTAAGTTTGCCATAGCCAGAGATCACTTCGATCTTATTTTTCTTCATCAAATAGGCCACGCCGGCTGCGGATTTACGAACGATTTTTGTACGGGCTTTTTGAACCCCCGCAAAATCAAAGCCAAGCTCCTTGACCACAATCCCATGGTCAGCCGCATGCTGCATTTCTTCGTAAAGGTCGGCAGAATGTAAAAGACTCTTGGTCGGAATACAGCCACGCAAGAGGCAGGTGCCTCCCAGATCCTTATCTTTTTCAATAATAGCGGTTTTCAAACCACACTGGGCCGCGCGAATTGCCGCCACATAACCGCCGGGTCCAGCCCCAATCACGACAACATCAAAACTCTTCATAATGGGAGGCTTTTACCGCGCCAGAGGGCCTGGAGCAATCTTATTTTGCAGCCAAATCGAGGACTTTTGCATACACCGACTCATAGAGCTCAATCTGTCGACTAATCTGAAATCGTTCAAAGTTTTTTCTGATTTTACCCTGCCGTTCTTGCGGATCCGCCAGGGTATCAAGCACCCCTTGGGCAAAAGACTCCGGACTATCATCAACCAACGCACCACAACCCTCATCCAGTAAATATTGGGCTGCACTCTTACAGGCCACCACCGGTAATCCGGTCGCCAGGTAGTTTAAAAGCTTAATCGGCACCCCAGCCCAAATTTTTCTTGGTGAAAGTCCCACATCGGAAACCGCAAAGAGAGCCTTGAGCTCTGCCAGGCTATGATAGCGATAGATGTGCATGGATTCTTGTGGAAGGGATGCAGGAATCAACTGAGCAAAGGTTTCCGGCTCATAGGATGTGGCTATCAACAGCTTAGCATCCGGTCGTTTGGCATAAATAAGGGGTAAGGCGTTCCACAGTAATTCGAGATTTTGATAGTTGTCTGGATTTCCCGCATAGATCATCCAGGGTCCATCGCCCAAAACATCCTGAACGTGGTGAATTGTTTCCAATTCCGGCTCTTCGAGATCTTTGGGCTCAATCCCCGCGGGCACCACATGCAAACGATCCGCATCGATACCATATTCCTGGTGAAAGAGCCGCTGGGTTTCATCGAGAGTAATAACGCCGTGGGCCACCTTGGGCAGGGTTCGATCTAAAACATCCCCCACAACCCCGGCAAAGGCCTGAGCCAAATGGGCACGAAAATAGGTCGGCAACTCGGGCCCCATCGCATTATGGGCATGATAAATCAGCGGAATCTGATGATGCAAACGCAGCAAAGCACCAATACCCAAGCCCTCGACATTATGTACATGCAAAAAGTCACAACGGTAGGTCTTCAGAATCCGCTCTGCCTTCATAAATAGCGCCATATCCGCTGCCGGCTTGGTCAAACTTGGCCCGGAGCGCAGGCGCTTACCCAAACGCATGGTTCGATGCAGATGAAAATCGAAATCACTTTCGTATTCGCCGTGACCGTAAGTGATCAGGTGTACTGTATGTCCCGCCCGGCTCAAACCGCTGGCCAGAGAGCGAATAAAAACCTGAGTTCCCTGAAAAGTTGGAAAAGGGCAGGGCGCTACCATAGCGATGGTGTATTTTTGTTTTTCAGATGTCATGACCTCAACCCTAAAACCACTCTTATCAGCAAACCCTAAAAAGATCTATTCCGCATAGGGAACGGTCATATACTCGCGACGACGTCCACCTTGACTGCTCTGCTTGCCGGGAGAATCATGAAGCTCACTTAAATCCTTAAGCACAGATTCAAGCGCAAAATCGATGGGCTCAATATCCGGGCAACGCTCCGGAGCGAGAAAAGTTTCTTCCTTACGAATCTGCAGGTGTCTTATATTCTGCTCAGGCATCAGAAGGGCGAGAATTTCGGAAATCTTCATGCTGCCACTGCGCTGAAAACGGTTGGTAACCATCAGGTGTTCCCCGGAAATACCCATATCTACAACCTGGCGCCGCGCATCCAAAACCCGCTTCTTGCGCTTGCGACGGACCGCCACGAGATACTCCTCGCTCGCCATAAACTCCTCGAGTTCCGTGCGTAAGGCGCTACGATCACAATTCTCCGGCAAAACCACTCGGTATTGCATGGCTTCAATCAATTCGCTCACACTTGGAGTTGCCCAGGGAACCTCATCCGCATCGACGATAAAAATACCCTCCGGCAGAAGCGGATTAATCTTTTCCGCCAAACGCCGTGGATCAGGCTTCCCTTCACATTCGATCTCGAAATATTCCCCCAAGCTCTCAATACCCGTTGGACAAGCTGGAGAAAAAGAAACCTTAGCCCGCGGATTAAAACCTTGTGAATAAAGCACTGGAACTTCCGCTTGCCGTATAGCGCGCAAAATCTGCCCCATCGAATCAAGATGGGAAAAATGCACCGCACCACCAACCTTAGCGAAGCGAAATCGCAATCGGGATACAATTTCCGGAATAGGCTTAGCTGTGGGCTTGGCCAGCATCGGTGCAACCGGCTCGCCGTCCACGAGATTCATCGCCGATAGAGCCTCATTGAGTTCCGGCTCAAGCTTCTTATTATTGTCCGGCGGGGCTCCTAAAACATCCGGCTCTAATATAACCAACCGTCCACCTTGATCATCTTTACGCTTGGTATAAGGATCGCCCAAATCGCAACCGCCACAAGCATAACAGTGCTCTTCAAAGGCACAATCGCCAATGGTGGCCGCTTCGTAGCTTTTCTTGCGATCACGGATAAGAAATTTTTTCAATATCCCCGCATCCAAATGGTCCCAAGGCAAGAGAGGCTTCTCGGGCCGCTCCTCTAAATAGTCCTCAGGTTGTAAACCATACTCTGCACAAACTTCCTCCAAAACCCTTACCCATAGCTCGTGATTGTGATGCTCTGTCCAGCCATCAAGTCGGGAACCTTCTAAACTGGCCTGAAGCAGGGCTTTGCCAAGACGTCGATCGCCACGGGAGAGAACCCCTTCGAGAAAACTTTGTTCCGGTGAGTGATAGCGAAAACCAATCTTGCTTTTCTTTAACCGCTGGCGCAAGCGATCATGCTTGGCCTTCGTCTCATCGATGCTGATCTGGCGCTCCCACTGAAAAGAAGTATGTGGCTTAGGCACAAAAGTCGAAACGCTCACCGTAACATCCACATCCGGGCGAATCTTTCGCCCCTCTGCTCTAGCCCGTTCACCAAGGTGGGCAATCGCGTCCACATCGACTTCCGTTTCTGTTGGCAAACCGATCATAAAGTAGAACTTTAAGCTGCGCCATCCAGCATTCACTGTGGCACGAACCGCATTCATCAAATTCTCTTCGCTGTTGGTCTTATTGATCACATTCCGCATACGCTCTGAACCAGCCTCCGGCGCGAAAGTAAAACCAGATTTACGAACGGATGCGACTTGCTCCGCCAATTCTGGCGTCATCGTCTCCGTGCGCATAGATGGCAACGAAATACCGATTTTCTGCTGTGCATAGCGACCAAAAAATTCACTCAAAACATGATTGATTGGCGCATAATCACCGGCAGAAAGAGAAAGCAGCCCAATTTCATTGGAGCCTGAATTTTTCAAGGATTCCTGGGCCAACTCCAAGACCTTTTCCGGTTTGCGCTGCCTGGTCGGTCGGGTGATCATCCCGGCCTGGCAAAAACGACAGGCCTGAGAACAGCCGCGCTGAATCTCTATGGATACCCGGCCATGGACCGGCTCAATATTCGGCACAATCGGCTTGGTCGGGTAGGGGGCCGCATTCAGATCAACCACCGTGCGCCGGGTAATTCTCGGTGTACCGTGCTTGCTGCGAATATTTTCGTAAGGGGTGCCCGCCTTGGCCTGAATCGAGTGAATATCAATGCCATCGTATTCAATCTCGTAGTGCTGTGGAATATACATTCCAGGGATACGGGCTAAATCGAGCAAGATCTCTTCCCGACTGGCTTCTCGCTCACGACCAGCTGCCAGGGTTTCCATGATATCCCGAATCGCCTCTTCACCATCGCCTAAGAGAAAACCGTCGAAGAAATCAGCAATGGGCTCAGGGTTAAATGCACCCGCCCCACCACCGATGACGAAAGGCTCATCCTTAGCCCGCTCCTCGGCCCGCAAAGTCACACCACCATGATGCAACATCGCCAGCAGAGTAGGGTAAGAAAGCTCATACTGAAGAGTCACGCCGATCAGATCGAACATGGCCAAAGGACGCTTGGTCTCGAGGGACCAGAGGGGCACCTTTTTGTCACGGGATAGCTTTTCCAAATCCGGCCACATGGCGTATACCCGCTCCGCTGCAAAGTCTTTCTCCTGATTGATGATATGATAGAGAATCTTCAAGCCAATATGGCTTTCTGCCACCTCATAAACGTCCGGGAAGAGCAAAGCGGCGCGCGCACGCACATTATCGTCTTTAACAACACTGTTGAGCTCACCACCAACATAGCGGGCGGGCTTTTCGATATCGCTGAGTAATTGATTGATAACAGTTTGAGAAACTGTCTGATGAAATTCCATATTATACCTCGTGGACGGGAGTAAAACCCTGATGGTGCGTCCAAACTGACCACCATACAATCAACGTTGGCCGGACTATTATGTCTTGAAATTCAGGATGTAAAGCCCAGAAGCACGCAAACCTATAAAATCCTATTCATTTTTCAGATCTTCAGGCACACCCATGCCACTAAGTTCTTCTTCAAGCTCCTGAGCCAAAGCGGGAGGCGCCTTGGTTCTTCTAAAGGCCAATACCAGAAGTGGCAAAAAGATAATCGACACCAGCAACGAACAAAGAATGGATATCATGGTAAGCAATGCAAAACTCTGTAGACCGCCATGGGGCGAGAGCAATAATCCGGCAAAGCCTAAAAGAGTAATAAGAGCTGCAGCAAAAACCGAGCCGCCGGCACCGCCCAGCACTTCCGAGACTTGCACCTTACCGCCGTTTAAATGGGCGCTTTCGTGACAGCGCCAAACCAAATGAACCGCGGAGTCGAGACCAATACCGAACAAAAGCGGTAAGACGAGAATATTCCCATAATTCAGGGAGATCCCCAAAGCCCCCATCACCCCCAATGTTACTACCGCACTTAATAGCACCGGCAACATGACCAACACCGCGCTCAGCAAGGAGTAAAAACCAAAGGTGAGCAGTACGAAGATCACCAATAGGGCCCACACTCCTGCCTGAATAAAACTTCTAATGATTTGATCGCGATAACGATGCAAGTTGAGAATAAAGCCTGTCGCCTGCGGGTCTAACCGCTCAATGTCCTTAATAAATTTTGCGCCAACTGTTCTGTCCCAAAAGTTGCCGCGGGGGTAGACGAGAAGTCGCACCGCTGAATCGTATTTGGCCGCAAACCAAAGCCTAAAAAATCCTGGCAAGTTTTGGTTACGTAAGCGACCGTGTTCAACCACATCTCTGCTGTTTGTCCAGGCGCGCTCGAGAATATTAGCCAAATTACCGTGAATTGCCTGCACACGCCGTTTATCCTCAAAACGAGGATCATCTAAGCGGCTAATAAGGTTTGCCATATCCCTTTCAAAAGCAACCACCGCATCATTACTAAAACCCGCCAATGCCAATGTGAAACGCAGTTTGTCGAGCACAGGAAAGAAGGCGCGCAACTCGAGATTAAGTGCCTTCGCATCAAACCAGCGATTCCGCAAAATCGAAAAATTTGGTACCGGTTTGTCCGCCGAAAAATATTTTTCAAGAATCGCAAGCTTCTTTTTAGTCAACGCGGGGAGTGAATCACTTGGCGAATAAACGGCCGCCACCGAAGATTTTTCGCGCAGGATTTCAGTCCATTCACGGGCCTGCTCTATATCTGAGGTCACCAGCCAGGCTGCATCCGGTGTAAGGACTCGATCTTTCTCCAGTGCCCGCAAGGCCCGGGCCCCTTCAGAGCGAATCGGTAAGAAATCCGTATAGCGAATAGAAAACTCAACCTTAGTGGCAAAATAGGCGGAGCCAATAACAAGAACAAGCAAGCCAATAATAAGATTGCGAAAATTCTTCTCAACAAAATCACCAAAACTTCTGAGCACATTGTTGACCCGGGAAGCCAAATTCCGCTTGCCCACCCGATAGGTGAGAAAGGCTGGGTAAAATACGAGGATACCGCTGGCTGCGCCAATAATCCCCAACACGGCCAAGAGTCCCAGCTCCGTAAACGCTGAAAACTGTGTGGTGGCGCTGGCAAGAAAAGCAATCACAATGGCGGTGGCGGCTAAAAGATGGGCCGGGCCAGAACGTCGAACCACCATAAATAGGGCATCTTCTCCGCTCAAACCACGGCGTAATATCTCCCCATGGCGGACAATAAACCCCACTGAAAAACGTATACCAAAGGCCAGAATAATTGCGATGACCGCTGAAGAGGCCACATTAAAACCGCCAAAGAATTTATTCGCTGCTGCTAAAACAAAGATAAGGGCGGGTATAAGTGGCAGGAACGCCAGTAAACTTGTACGAATCGAATAAAAGTAAAGTAAGAGTGCAATAAACACGGCGCAAAAACTTAAGATGACAGAATTACGCATGCCCTCTTTTGCCGCCAAATGCTCATCGTGCTTAAGCACAGGTATACCGCTTAGACCTATGGAAATTCGGCCACGGCCAATACTGCGATAAATCCGATCCGCAATGCCTCGCACCTTGACGATGAGTGGGTGAATATCCAAAACCTCATCGGACTCGAGCTGAGGCATCAAGATTATATAATGCTGTCGCTCGGAACGACCGATAATGTAGCCCTCGTCATCAAGGACCATATCTTCGCTCTTGAGTTGCTCAACAAAAGGCTTAACCAACTCCTCCCAATAGCCTTCCCCTTCATAATAAAGCTCAAAAATATCGAACAGCTCGTGCAGATCTTTGATTGAATCTTGTAACTCTTTGCCCTGCCGGCCCACCGGATGGCCTCGCTCCAAACGCTCCGCAAGTCTTGACGTATGCGCATCTAAAACCGATTTAATTTCTTGCAAGAGGGCTGGTGCCCCCCCTTCCAGGGTCGTCGCCAGTTTTTCTGGTCCGCCAAGCCATTGCGCAAGCCGATCAAATTTCCCCGGATCGTGTAAAAATAAGACTTCCGCAATCTGTTCAAAATCAAGCTTAGCAAAAACCCGCCCAGCCAAAGACGGAATATGAGAAAACTCTTCAAGGAGGGCTTGGACAACTTCCTGGCGGCGTTCTTCCCGACTGCCCGCAATCACAAGAACAAAAGTATTTACCGCACCGAAACGCTTCTTCGCCTCCATCAAGCGAAGTTCTTGTTTGCTCTCCTGGTGAATCAAGGAATAGGCGGAAGAGTCGACACTTAAACCGGGAATCTCCATCGCTGCAATCACCAGCACCCCGATAAAAATCAGGGCACAAACCTTTGCATGTCGGAGAATCGAAAGCTCAAGAAGGTCAAAAACTTTCTTGAGCGTCGTTGGCACAAATTTTAAATCCACTCTTCCCTCAAATCCCCCCTATGTTATGCCGATTTTACGGAAAGCACGATATTTTAGCAGAAAAGTATCGTGCAGAAATCGGGTCCAGGTTCTAAGTGCACAAAATCAGATCGGATTTTTTGTGCATATGCGCAGCAAAAACATATGAGCACACACCGCCAAAGACTTAAGTCACTGTTTTTACAGGAATATTTTTTCCTGCCGGATCATGGCACAGCCCCTGCAATGACCTTTGACAACATCGTTAAACTGACCCAAAGCGGGGCGTGAAATATATTTGAGCTATTTTATTGGAGAACTTTCCTGGGGGCAAAAGGCTTAAGTAAATTTTACGCTTCGCCGTAGGGCAACATATTCGTAAGTGTTAGGTGTATAATCTTGAAACCTGGTAAATCACCTGGGGGCAAAACGGCGAACCTGGGCTTCAGGGTTATACACCGCTCTTGTTTTTTATCTATTCACAGTAAATTTATACTGGCGCAAATCTAAGAAACAATCTTTCGTACAATTTCCTCAAATTGATCTGCCTGATGAAAAAAGATTTCGATGCGTCCTTTGCCACTGCGATAATGCAACCGGCATTTCGTACCTAACGCTTCCTGTAGCTTATTTTCTACTTCTGTTTCCGCCGCCGAGCGTGCCTCGACTTTTTTTCCAGCTTTCGCCGCCGATTGATTCATGCGACGGGCAATCACTTCCGCATCTCGAACAGAAAGTCCTCTACGAATAATATCATCGGCCAGCTTTTCCTGAGTAGAGACGGACTCAAGCATCATAATAGCGCGGGCGTGGCCTGGACTAACTTTTCCCTGAGCCAAATAAGCTAAAATACTTTCCGGGAGTTTTAAAAGCCGCAATGTATTGGTAATGCTTACACGGCTTTTCCCTACTGACTTTGCAACTTCCTCTTGGGTCAACGCATACTCATCAATAAGGCGCCTATAGGCATAGGCCTCTTCTAAAGGGTCTAAATCCTGACGTTGGATATTTTCAATCAGTGCGCTTTGTAAAGCCTCTTCATCACTAAAATCCTTAACCACAGCCGGAACATCGTGTAAACCGGCTTGCCCGCACGCGCGCCAGCGTCGCTCACCGGCGATTAACTCATAGTGATCGCCATGCTTACGCACCACCACCGGCTGCAAGACACCGTGCTCCTTAATCGACGCGGCCAGCTCTTCAAGCGCTGCCGGGTCAAAAACCTTACGGGGCTGGAGATCACTCGGCTTGATTTTCTCGATTCCGATGTGCTGCAGACCCTTACGCGGCCCCCCTTCTGCTGGAGGTATCAAAGCGGCCAGGCCTCTTCCTAAGACTTTTCTTTGCGGTTCCTTAGATTGTAAATCCATAACACATACCCTTTTCAATTATATTCAATATATTTCAATTTTGTTCTGAGGGAATTTCTAAAAACTCCTTGGCCAGTGCCAAATATCCCTGGCAACCTTTTGAAGAAATATCGTAAAGTAAAATCGGTTTACCGAAACTCGGCGCCTCAGAAAGGCGGACATTTCGCGGAATGACCGCATTATAAACCCGGCCTTGAAAATTATTACGCACGTCTTCTGCCACCTGCCTCGATAGATTGTTGCGGCCATCAAACATGGTCAACAACACACCCTCAACGAAGAGATCTGGATTTGGCCCAGCTCGAACCATTTCCAAGCTCTTCGTCAACTGGCTCAATCCCTCCAAAGCATAATACTCACACTGCATAGGAATCAGCACGGAACGCGCCGCACACAACCCGTTAAGGGTTAAAAGCCCCAAAGAGGGCGGACAATCGATAATAATGATCTCATATTCTGCTTCCAGGAGCCCTAAAGCACTCTGCAAGCGAGCGTAACGCTCTTCGTATTCAACCAGCTCAACCTCCGCACCGTATAGATCGGGGCCGGAGGGCAAAAGATCTAAATAAGGCAGCTCGGTTTTACGCACTAAAGTTGCCGCATTCTGTGGCTCCACAAGCGCTGCATAAATGCTTTCTTCCAGCTCTGCAGCTTCAAGTCCCAAACCGCTGGTGGCATTGGCCTGTGGATCTAAATCAACCAAAAGAACCTTATGCTCCGCAGCCGCAACTGAGGCTGCCAGATTAACCGCCGTGGTTGTCTTGCCCACTCCACCTTTTTGATTTGCTACCGCAACGATACGTGTCACAACTTGAAGCCCCCGAGGCTTCCACTAGCCCGTTCGCCGAAAAATCTCAAGGGTTCTTTTGCGCCCTAAGAGCTCATAAATATGAGATTCGCCCTGCGGAAAATCAATCCCATCTTCCTGGGTACGAAACACCAAAACCGAACCCTTCTCCCCTAGCCAAGAAAAAAGTCCTTCAATATCAGCGTAGTTCGAAAATGTTGCCCGAGTTAAGGCCATATCGAAGAAGCCTCTAGGTTCATCCTCAGCACGGCAATGAAGAACCCTAAGGTTCTCCATTCCCAAAGTACTTTTGCATACCCGCAGAAAAGAAACCCGCTTTCTTCGCGACTCAACCAAAGTGAAATCTTGTTGCGGCATCGCCAAGGCCAAGGGTATCCCGGGAAACCCTGCACCTGAACCAAAATCGACAAAACTATTCCCCTGCAAGCGAATCATAGCCTCCAGGCTATCCCGATAATGCAGCAGGGCTCCCTGGGCCGGGTCCAAAATAGCGGTTAAATTAATCTTCTCATTCCATTCGATCAAAAGCTGCCAATGGGCCCAGCACTGCCCAATAAAGTCCTGCGGCACCTTATCCACCAGCTCTCCAAGAGAATCCTTCAGAGTTTCACAAAATTTTTCTTTATCGCTTATCGCCATGTTTCACGTGAAACACCAACACTTCAATCAGGCAGCGCTGGCAAATCCCTTGGTGCATTGAACCCGCAAAAGCGCCAGACCTGCCGGTGTCATTCCCGGAATGCGGCTGGCCTGCCCCAAAGTCGCGGGCTTGATCCGGTTAAGCTTTTCAGAAAGCTCGTTGGAAAGGCCCTGTACCTTTTGGTAGTCAAATTCGTCCGGTAACTTTATCCGATCCAGCTCGACCAATCGGGCGATTTCCTTTTCCTCGCGGCGAATATAACCCTCATACTTCACACTTTCTTCGACAATACGTGCCTGCTCCGGTGCCGCACTGGCCTCTTCGGGCAACAAATCTTCGATCCGGATATCCGGTCGCCGCAGGATTTCAATCTTCTTTGTCCCCAGGTATTTCTCCGCCACCGACAATCCAGAGGCTAAATCCGCTCGTGAAATACCCGTTTTTTGCAGCTCTTTGAGGATCTCTTCACGAGATCGGCGACGCTCCTCAACCCGCTGAAAGCGGCCGGAATCAATTAATCCAAGGGCATAGGCCATATCTGAAAGCCTGTCTTCCGCATTAGACTCCCGTAGAGTTAAGCGGTGCTCGGCGCGGGATGTAAATACGCGGTAGGGTTCATCCACCCCTTTGGTCACCAAATCATCGATGAGCACACCAATATAGGCCTGATCTCGCCTTAATATAAAAGGTTCATCCCCTGCCACAAAACGCAGCGCATTCACACCGGCCACTAAGCCCTGAGCTGCCGCTTCTTCATAACCGCTCGTGCCATTGATCTGTCCCGCCAAAAATAGACCGGAAACGCTTTTTGTCATCAGATTTGCCCGCAATTGGGTGGGTGGGGCGTAATCGTATTCCACCGCATATCCGTGCTGGAGAATCCGCACATTTTCTAAGCCCGGGATGGTCTTCAAGAAAGCTTCCTGAACATCCCGCGGCAGAGACGTGGAGAGGCCGTTGGGGTAAACCCGCTGCGAATCCAGGCCTTCCGGCTCAAGGAAGATTTGATGCCGATCCTTATCTGAAAAGCGGACAATTTTATCCTCCAGCGATGGACAATAACGTGGCCCAATGCCCGTAATCATCCCTTGAAAAAGAGGCGAACGAGCCAGATTGTCCTGAATGATACGGTGGGTTTCCTCATTCGTATAGGTAATAGCGCAGCTCACCTGCGGCAGGTCGTTTGGACCCGATTCAAAAGAAAACTGTGGTCTCGGTTCGTCACCTTCTTGATGCTCCAGGTGCTCCCAATCAATGGTTTCCCGATCGAGCCGTGGAGTTGTGCCGGTCTTAAATCGGCCTAATTCGATTCCATTGGCCTTTAAGGCCTCGGAAAGATAATTTGCCGGCGCATCACCGACCCGCCCTCCCGCAAACTTCTCCTGGCCAATATGGCAGAGGCCATTGAGAAAAGTTCCGGTGGTAATAATGCAAGCCCTGCAGGAAATCGCTCCAAGGGTGGTCTCAACCCCTTTAAGCTCGCCCTTCTCGACGAGCAATCCGCGCACTTCCGCTTCGATAGGAGTAATTCCATCGCAGCCCAATATCCGCTCAGTCATTGCTTCCCGATATAGTTTCGAATCTGACTGGCATCGGGTTGAGCGGACAGCTGCTCCTCGGCTAAGGTTTAAGCGGCGAAACTGAATGCCTGTCGCATCCGCAACCTGGGCCATAGCACCACCGAGCGCATCAATTTCACGTACCAAATGGCCTTTGGCCACTCCCCCAACCGCCGGATTACAGCTCATTTGCGCAATACGATCCATCCGCAAACTCACCAGACCAACCCGGGATCCCATACGTGCAGCGGCCAGTGCTGCCTCACAGCCCGCATGTCCCGCTCCAACGACGATGATATCAAAATGTTTCACGTGAAACCTTACTTTCCAATGCAAAAATGAGAGAAGATTTGGTCTAAAATCTCAACCTTC
This sequence comes from uncultured Bdellovibrionales bacterium, assembly GCA_964013445.1. GTDB lineage: Bacteria > Myxococcota > XYA12-FULL-58-9 > XYA12-FULL-58-9 > JASMKV01 > JASMKV01. Next base: position 16,297 of record CAXGWX010000001.1, read on the forward strand.
ACATCTCTTCCCAGAATTTGCCCCATATATTCGATCGATTCCTGTAGATCCATGGCTAAAACATCTAAACTTTGGCCAGCATCATAGGCCTCTAAAAGTTGACCAAGGGATGCATCCGCCATCTTCAGTAGCTCCAAATGCCTCTCCCTAACAACAATCCCATCACACTCCTCTTCACCTAAGGCATTATAGGAGTTCAACTCTTCAGCCAGATTATCGAGGCCCATTCCGGTCTGTGCGGAAAAAGCTCCAATAAATTGTAGCTCCATGGACTTTATGGTCTCCACCAAAGCCATCAACTCATCTTCTGCCAAGAGATCGGACTTCGATACCGCCAATCGAACCGGCAAACTTTCTGGCGGAAAAACCGGTTTATCCGCTGCCACAAGCCAGAGCGCTAAATCCGCTCGGTTTATCCGCTCAAAACTCAGCTCGATACCTTGCTGCTCTAATTCACTCGAACCTTCACGGATACCCGCCGTATCCCAGAGAGCCCAACGCTGAGAATCCTGGGCAAACTCCACTCGCACCGGATCTCGAGTGGTGCCTGGATCCTTATCAACCAGCACCCGTCGTTCACCGGCAAGCGCATTAAGCAAAGTCGATTTACCAACATTCGGTGCGCCGCAAAGAACGATCTCTCGACCCCGCAGAACATCAATTCGAGCCTTCGTTATTTTTTCTTGTATCCTACATCTAATATCGTCTAAGGTCTGCCGGTGACTCGCCACCAACCCGTCACCGCTGGGGTATTCAGGAAAATCCAGAACCGCTTGCCAGTCCCGTAAAACCCCTTCCATCCCATCAATTAAGTCACTAAGATCACTAGAGAAACTACCACTCAGCTGAGCCCCTGCCAAACGCAACTCGGAGTCAGATCGGGCCGCTATCAGGTCTGCCACTGCTTCTGCCTGAGCCAGATCCAACTTGCCATTCACATAGGCGCGCAGCGTATATTCGCCAGGCTGAGCCAGGCGAGCACCCTTCGCCCTCAGCGCAGAACTCAAACGCTCAACAATGATCGGTGCACCATGCAAATGAAATTCAACAATATCCTCCCCTGTATAGGATCGAGGCGCATGCATCTCCACCACCATGCCCTCATCCAAAAAGCCCTGATTCTCATCCACTATCTTAGTTAATTCGAGACGATGGGATTGGCGAGGCTTCACCGATGGCGCGATTTTCTGGGCAATTTCAAGGGCCTCGGGTCCGGCAAGACGCACAATGGCCAGAGCGCCTGCTCCCGGAGCAGTGGCGCAGGCAAAAATCGTATCCTTAAATGTCGCTACTCCGTATTGCATGCCAAGGAGCGGCTTCTAACACGCCACTTCTTTATTTGGCAATCATTCGCAGCCAATTGTCGAAGCTCCTTCTGTCCAGAAATTTTTAGGTCATCCCTTGGTTTTCCCTTTACTCCCTCTTAAGCATTTGTAAAATACCCTTCACCATGTTCGAGCCGCGAAGAAAATATAGCCAACTTATTCTCTGTCTTTTTTGCACTCTGAACTTAGGGGCAGGGCAAGAAAATTCCGAACCAGAGAAAAGCACCAAGGCCAGCAGAGAAGAGCTACTCGGTGATGATGGCATGAAACTCTTGCAGGAACTTGCTCGAGAGCGGGAAATCAGATCTGAAGATCATAAAGAACAACACTTATCCAAAAAGAAAATGCGAGAGCTTTGGGATTATCACGGTGATATTGGTCCCGGACATTGGCATACACTGCACGAGGATTTTATGCTCTGCAACGAAGGCCAGGCACAGAGTCCAATAGACATCCCTGCCAACACCAACAAAAGCAATCTAAACGTCACTTTTGATTATACCCCAAGCAGCATCGGGTTATTTAACGACGGGAAGACCGTTTATGTGAACTATTTTGGTAAAGCCAAAATCCTTTTAAAGGGTCGCAAATACAAACTTGTTCGTCTTCTTATGCGCACCCCGAGCGAACACCATATTGACGGCAGAGAATACCCAATGGAAATTCAGTTTTACCATCGTTCAGCAGACCAAGGCGTGGCCATGGTCTCCGTATTCGTCCAGCCCGGAGAGAAAAATCCGCTTCTTGAACAAATCTGGAATGTCATGCCCGAACATCTCAACAGGGAGAATGTTGTTCGAGAGAAAACATTTGATGGGAATAAACTGCTTCCGGAAGATAGAACCTTTTATTTCTACAGCGGCTCCCTGACAACCCCGCCCTGCACAGAGAATGTGCAGTGGATTATTTTTTCAAATCCAATCCAGGCCAGCCCTGAGCAGCTTGAAATATTTTCTGCAATACTGAATAATAACATAAGGCCTCTTCAAGAACGCAATAATAGGCCAATACGTATTGACAGTTAATCTTCAACCTTCGAGCAGCTTTTGAGCATTAAAAAATCCGTACATCCGAAAAACATGCCCGGCATCCACCCTGGTCTGCAGCAAAAGATCAAAGAGGCGGAAGAGGCGGAAATCCGCGGAGAGTCCCCCAAACAATATGGAGGAGTGCAAAAGGTAACCCGACCCGCCTTACCGGCAGAAAATATTCATCGTGTCGCCCAGGCACGAACCATCGGACTTGTGGAGTCCGCTTATCAAGCCACACAGGACGTACTTCTCGATTTGGCCAAACAAGCCCCCTTTCGGCCCGGGGAAAATCTTGATGATATATGGGACAGTTTAAGTGAAGAACAGAAGGTGCAGGCGGGAGCAACCGAGCGGTTTCGCCTCGAATTTGAAGCAACCATCGCCAGCGCCCTAAAAAATTGGCAACCACCCCATCAAATTGGTGGCAGACTCGATGCCCGCGCCTTAGGCAGAAGCCAACACAATATTGAAAATCTTATTGATGCCTGCCAATTTTTACTCGCTCCAGACAGCTCTGAACTTCTTGAGCGGTTCAATCGCGAAAACCATGCCCTTGTCGACACCTGTTTAAAGCAGCGTACCTTGCAAGGTGTTCCTGCGTTGGAAATGCATATTATTCTTGAGGACTGGGTGAAAAAACTTATCTACCTGGAGCTCGTATCCCGACAAAGGCGCCAGGGGGATCGTGGAATTCGCTACACATATGGATTGATTGAACACGGCGAAAAATGCCTCAAGGCCTTTAAAGCCTATCCTGATTTTAGCCCTAAAGAGCTCTTCTGTCTGCGCCTTATTCAGGTCCATCAAAATCTGGGCTTTACCGCATATGCGGCAAGAAGCAGCTACAGGGGTGGAAAACTCTATCGAGCCTATGGGGCACGGATATTTACAGACGAAATCAACCGCTACCGGCAAGTGCTCACCCATAATGAGGTTGAACTCATACGAAGTGCCATCATCACACAGCGCACCCCGGACTTTCCTTTTCAGGAAGAAAGGGTGCTCGCCAGCACGCGCCTGGCCTATTTCTTGAGCCCATTTAATCCCCATGCCGTACATCTGCGCATCAGAGATATCAGCGATGCTCTCGATTATCTGCAAGACATGCGCGAACGAATAGAAAAAAATGATTTTTCCGGACTCCAGGCCGCTCAAGACTCCTTTGCTCGTTTCCTGCGAGAGGACGCCAATCTAAGCCTGCCTCTGAGCGAAGATATCATGGCCGCGTTTTTTCCCTATGGCTTATCAAAGGAGCCCCTGCAAAAAACGCTGCTTAAAGGAACCACCAAGGACCTTAGGTTTGCCGATGGCAATACAAGTCTTACTTTGGAAATTGTTACTAACGAATATCAAGATCAATACGATGCACTCTTTGCCATTGGCCATGAACGCATCGAAGAGGTGTTGGAAAGTTCTGCCTCAACAAAAGAATCGGAAGCGGATCTTTCCATAAAATGCCTTACCATTAACGTCTCCTAACCAGAAATTCACACTTTGATTTCTTCTATCTAATCACATATGCTTGCGGTTTAAGGGTATATATCACCATGAATATAACCATCATAGGTACCGGGTATGTGGGCTTAGTCACAGGCGTCTGTCTCGCTGAGATGGGGCACCATGTCTGCTGTCATGATATTGATGAAGAAAAGATTAGTGCGCTTGCCGCAGGACAGCCACCAATTTACGAAAGAGGGCTCAGCGAGCTCCTTAAAAAAAATATCCACAATCAAAAGCTTAGCTTTAATAAAGACATCGGCGAGGCATTAAAAAATTGTGATATTTGTTTTATATGCGTTGGCACACCGCCAGATGAAAACGGAAAGCCAAATCTGAGCGCCCTGTTTAGCGCCGTCCATGATATTACGGACAATCTCGAACATCAGTGCATCATAGCAATCAAATCCACCGTCCCGGTTGGCACTTGCGAACGGGTGTGTCAAACGATGAACAATGCGCTGTCTCAACAGGGAAAGAGTTTTCATATCGACGTTGTTTCGAATCCAGAATTCTTGAAAGAAGGGGTTGCGATTGAAGACTTTATGCGACCGGATCGCATTATCGTTGGCGTGGAAAAACAAAGTTCGCTCAAGATAATGCGATCGCTCTATCGAGATTTTATCCGTAATGGTCACGCCTTTTTATCCATGTCCCTCCATTCCGCAGAAATGACCAAGTACGCCGCCAATGCAATGCTCGCTACCCGCATCTCTTTTATCAACGAAATAGCACGGCTCTGCGAATACACCGGAGCAGATATACGAGATGTCCGCTCTGGAATCGGTTCGGATAAACGCATAGGTATGAGCTTTCTTTATCCCGGTCTGGGCTACGGAGGCTCCTGCTTTCCTAAGGATGTTCAGGCTCTCATTAGCTTAGGAAAGGAAATGGATGACCCACCGCAAATATTGAATGCGGCCCATGCGGTAAATGAAAATCAATGGCTCCGGTTTGCCAAAAAGATATCGGAGCATGTAAAAAACTTTTCAAATCCCACCGTAAGTGTTTGGGGGTTGGCCTTTAAACCTAATACTGACGATATCCGGGAGGCCCCAGCCCTGAAAATTATTGAGCACCTCCTGCAACAAAAAATAACGGTTAAGGCCTATGACCCCTTGGCTATCACAAATGCCAAGCACGCCTTGCCCGACAACTCCCACCTTAGCTTTAGCCCAAGTGCACTTGAGGCCACACAAGGAGCGGACGCTCTGGTCATTGCGACCGAGTGGGGAGAATTTCGTAACCCTGATTTTTCAAAACTTAAAGACGGAATGCGACATCAAGTCCTTTTTGACGGCCGCAATTTATTTGAACCGGATGAAGTACACGCGCAAGGGTTTGAATACCACTGGATAGGGCAGCATCGTGGCAAAAACGTTTAAAGACATTAACGCGAATATCGCGATTATTGGTGGCTGTGGGCACGTTGGTCTGCCTTTGGGACTAGCTCTCGCCAACGCAGGGCAAAAGGTTATTGCCTTTGATATCAATGCAGAGAAAGTAGAGAGTACCAATCAGGGCCGTATGCCTTTTCGAGATCAAGGCGCAGATGAATTGCTTAAAGAAGTGCTCGCACAAGAACGTTTCCTCTGCACTACAGAGCGAGAGTGTCTCAAAGATGTAGAAGTCATCATTTCCGTTACCGGTACACCAGTGGACGAGCATCTTAATCCGCGCCTTGACGATATTCAACAGGCCCTGCTTTCCTGTGCGGAGATGTTTAACTCGAAACAGCTCTTGGTTTTACGTTCGACAATTTATCCAGGTACGACAAAGCATATTGAAGAAGAGCTGCAACGCCGCGGGCTTGCTATGGATGTAGCCTTTTGCCCTGAACGGGTGGCCGAAGGCTATGCGCTCGAAGAAATAAGATCTTTACCGCAAATTGTTTCCGGCTGTAGCCGGCAAGCTGAAGATCGGGCAGCCAAACTCTTTGCTCTACTCACCCAGGATATTGTTCGGCTGGATCCGCTCTCCGCCGAGCTTGCCAAATTGTTTACAAACACTTGGCGCTACGTGCAATTTGCCGTGTCTAACCAGTTTTTCACCATGGCCAATGATTATGGCGCGGATTTTTATGCGATCCACGAGGCTATGACCCACAACTATAAGCGAACTCAGGGGTTTCCCACGGCCGGCTTTGCCGCTGGCCCATGCCTCTTAAAAGACACAATGCAATTATCCGCGTTTCATAAAAACAATTTTTTTCTTGGGCATGCTGCCATGCTGGTGAACGAAGGCTTGCCGAATTATCTTGTTGGGCGCCTGCAGGAAAAGTTCGACCTTAGCAAGATGTGTGTTGGCCTCTTGGGAATGACATTTAAAGCGGATAGCGACGACATACGTGATTCCCTGTCTTTTAAACTTCGTCGGCAACTTAGAAACAGCTGCGGCCAGCTTATTTGTCATGACCCCTACCTTGATGATGATTGGCTTTCCCCACTCGATGAGGTGCTTGAGCGCTCCGACATACTGGTGGTCGGCGCACCGCATAACGTTTATAAAGAACTCGACTGGCCGGACAAGAACATCGTTGATGTATGGAATATCTCGCCAAAAAGGATGAAGATTCTATGAAAGTTCTTGTCACCGGTGCGGCTGGATTTATTGCCGGCTATTTGATTGAGGAGCTTTTAGAGAACAACCATGAGGTTATCGGTCTGGATAACTTTTCAAAATATGGTCAACTGGAAAAGTCCTACGATACGAATTCGCAGTACCGCTTCGTTCAAGGAGATGCAAAGGATCCGAAACTTTTAAAAGAGCTCTTGAGCGATTGCGACCATTTTGTCGCCGCCGCCGCAATGATTGGCGGGATTTCCTATTTTCATGAATATGCCTACGACCTTCTCGCGGAAAACGAACGTATTACCTCCGCTGCCTTCGATGCCGCCATAGATGCTCATCAAAACAACAGACTGCAAAAGATTACACTCCTTTCATCCTCCATGGTCTTCGAATCAACAGATACCTACCCATCTAAGGAAGGTGATGAGCTAAAAGTGCCACCGCCCCTTTCAACTTATGGTTTTCAAAAACTGGCCACTGAATATTTTGCACGAGGCGCCTGGCAGCAATATAAGTTACCCTATACAATTGTTCGCCCCTTTAATTGTGTCGGCATCGGCGAGCGTCGGGCCTTAGGTGATGTTGATATCCGCTCGGGAAATATCAAACTGGCCTTAAGTCATGTTGTTCCCGACTTGGTGCAAAAAGTTCTGAAAGGCCAAAACCCACTGCATATTCTTGGGGATGGCTCGCAAATTCGGCACTATACCTATGGTGGTGACTTGGCCCGCGGCATTCGCTTATGCATGGAGCACCCAAAAGCCACAAATGAGGATTTTAATATCTCCACGGCCCGCTCCACCACCGTTCAAGAGCTGGCGGAGATCATTTGGAACAAGATCAATGGGCAAAAGGAATTCCAACTCATTCACGATGAACCCTTCGCTCATGATGTGCAAAAACGGGTCCCATGCACCCAAAAAGCAAAAGATTTACTGGGGTTTGAAGCGACAACATCCCTCGAAGATATTCTCGATGAAGTCATTCCCTGGATACAAGAACAAATTCACTTGGATAACATTTAAACTCCTGAGCAAGTATTAATGACTCGAGTACCACTTTTAGATCTCACACGCTTTAGCGACGATGAAGAACTGGAATATATCGAGAAGTTTAGATCCTTTATTCGCTCAGGCCAATACATCATGGGTCCGGAGGTTGAAAAGCTCGAGGAAGAGTGTGCCACCTATTGCGAAACGAAATATTCTCTTGGTGTATCTTCGGGAACCGATGCTCTACTCCTGGCCCTTATGGCCCTAGGTGTCGGTGATGGGGATGAGGTAATCTGTCCAAGCTATACTTTTTTTGCCACTGCAGGATGCATCTGGCGCAGTGGAGCCAAACCGGTTTTTGTAGACTCTTGCTTGTCTGACTACAATATCGACTGCAACAAACTAGAAGACGCCATCACTGAACGGACCAAAGCCATTATTCCGGTACACCTCTTCGGGCAATGCGCCGACATGGATAGGCTCATGCCGATTGCAGAAAAGCACAATCTCTATGTCATTGAAGATGCAGCCCAAGCCATCGGCGCAGAAATGCACTATCAAGGTAAAATTCGCAAAGCTGGAAGCGTAGGCCATTTCGGCTGCTTTTCGTTCTTTCCAACAAAAAATCTTGGTGGCTTTGGCGACGGCGGATTGATTAGCACAAATGATCTGGAGCTATACAATCGAGCCAAAATCATGCGTGTGCATGGAGGGGAACCGAAATATTACCATCAAGTTGTCGGAGGAAATTTTCGCTTGGACCCTTTGCAGGCTACACTTCTTAGACCGAGGCTCAAAAAACTCGATACATGGACAAAAGCACGCCAAGAAAATGCGTCTCTCTATAAGACACTGCTACTTAAAACGGGCATTGCTGAAATACTCGAGCCAAATACCACCCTGGAGGAAATCCAAAAAAGTCAAAGCATATTTCTCCCGGTAGAGACTCAGCCCCGACATATTTACAATCAATTTACCTTACTCCTCCCCAATAAGGCCTGGAGAGATGCATTGCGACAAAAACTAGCGGAAGCGCAAATAGGGTGCGAAATTTATTACCCGGTGCCCCTGCACAAACAGGAGTGCTTCGCTTCTCTTGCAAGCTCTTCCACATCATTGCCCATGGCTGAATTTGCCGCCGATCGAAGTTGCGCCATACCGATCTTCCCCGATCTGCGCGAGGAAGAAATACTCTATGTTGTAGAAAACATTAAAAATGCATTTTTAGGAATAAAAAGCAGAGGACAATAAAAGGCCGCCTGCGTAGCAAAGCTTACTCGGAGGCTATCCGGCAAAGATACTGCCCATAATCGGATTTTCCTAAAGACTCACCTAAAGCATTAAGGGCATCTCGATCGATAAAACCCATTCTATAGGCAACTTCTTCTATACAACCTATTCTTAAGCCTTGCCGCTGCTCTACGGTCGAAATGAAATTGGCAGCATCAATGAGGGTTTTAGGCTGCCCCGTATCCAGCCATGCTGTCCCTCGACCCATCACCTCAACACGCAACTCACCACGATCCAAATAGTGCTTATTAATATCTGTGATTTCCAGTTCTCCACGAGGTGAAGGCTTGAGGCCTTCGGCCACTTTCACCACCTCATTATCGTAAAAATAGATTCCGGGAACCGCATAGTTTGAGCGAGGGTCGGCAGGCTTCTCTTCTAAGCCAACCGCCTTACCCGAGTCATCGAACTCAACAACACCGTAATCGCTTGGATTGCTCACATAGTAAGCGAAAATTGTTGCCCCAGACTTGAGCTGGCTGGACTCCTGTAACTGCCTGGCTAAACCTTGCCCGTAAAAGATATTATCGCCGAGGATAAGAGCAACTGAGTCATCACCTATAAACTCTTTGCCAATTGTAAAAGCTTGCGCCAAACCGTCTGGACTCGGTTGCACAGCATAAGAAAAATTGACTCCCAAGCTTTCCCCATCGCCTAAGAGATTTTGAAAGCCTGGCAAATCTCTGGGCGTAGAGATGACGAGAATATCCTTACACCCGGCCAGCATAATTGTAGAAAGCGGATAATAAATCATTGGCTTGTCGTAAACAGGCATGAGCTGTTTAGAAACCGCCAGAGTTAAGGGGTAGAGCCTTGTCCCTGAACCGCCTGCTAAAATAATTGCTTTCATATAATCCTAAGGCTTGAAATTAATCTTCTTAAAGAAATCTTGCTATCGGTTTGTAGCTCTTACCAATTACTCTTGCAAGGTTCTGCCAAAAGATCCTTTGGATTTCAAAGTAATTCGCCTGCCTTAAAGAGTGGGAGAATGCCCCAAAAAGACTCCTCTCACACCATCCCCATTTACCCCGCAAAACCAGATCTGTCTCCGCCAAGGTATCAGAACCCGTCTTTTCCAGGGAAAAACTCAATAAATAGTCGAGAAAACGATAACAACGCTGCATGCGCCAAAGCACATAGCGAACCGGTCCTAAATACTGTGTATCACAGAGGGTTTCATCAAGCACCCAGGCATAGGACCGCTTCATACGCAGAACGTCTTCTGACATATTTCTTCCTGTCCATCGATTATGCACAACGATCTCATTTTGGCATTCTATCTGAAAGCCTCTGATGGCCAAACGCAGCCAAAAATCCCAATCTTCACACCCGTAAATAGAAAAAAGACTACTGCTCGATTCTTTAAATCCACCGACCTCATTCAGCACTTCGCGTTTTATCAATGCGGCATTAATCAGAATAAAATTTCGAACCAAGAGCGTTGAGAGCAAGGTCCCTTCAGGAAGCGGATACTCCACCTCAACCTCTTGATTATTCTTAAAATAGCGCCCCAGGCCATAAGTCGCTGCCACATTTTTGTTTCCCTGCATAAAAGAGACTTGGTTTTGCAACTTCTCCGGTAACAACTTGTCATCCGCATCAAGAAACTGAACCAAAGATCCAGTGGTTGCGCTTAGCCCTACATTGCGTGCTGCGGATAGGCCTAGCTGCTGCTGATTGACAAAAAATATTTGTGGAAAACGCTCAGAATAGGATTCTATAATTTCACCAGTTCGGTCGCTAGAACCATCATTAACAATACAAAGTTCCCAATTTGAAAAAGTTTGCGCGAGGACAGAATCAATCGCCTCAGCAATCGTACTCTCTTCATTGTGGGCTGTTATAATAACCGAAACGTCAGGCATAGCTATTGTGGAATTCAGCTTGCTTGTTTTTTTTGCATGGAGACATGTTCTTTGTAGCGCTTAATCACTTCATCTGTCGGGCCATCCGCAACAATCTGCCCCTTATCCATAAAAATAACGCGTTCGCAGTATTCAGCAATCAACGGCAAACTATGTGAAACCATGATAACCGTAACCCCTTTGTCGAATATTTCCTGCATCCGAACCTGGCACTTTAATTTAAATGATTCGTCACCGACAGCAAATATTTCATCCAAGAGAAGTATTTCAGGCTCTATATCCGCAGCAACAGAAAATCCTAGCCTGGTGCGCATTCCTGAAGAATAGTTTCTGATTGGAATATCAATATGCTCCTCAAGCTCAGCAAAATCCACAATTCGGTCAAATCGCTCCTGCATATTTTGACGGGAAAGTCCCATGATTGCACCATTTAAGAAGATATTTTCACGGCCTGTTAACTCCGCATTAAAACCTGCGCCTAACTCGATCAATGGGGTAACCATCCCGTGAACAGAAATGTTTCCTTCTCGGGCCGGAAGTACAGAGGCGATTGCTTTTAGCAGTGTGCTTTTTCCACAACCATTTGCGCCAATGAGGCCCAAATGCTCACCACGTCGAACATTTAAATCCAGGTTGCGTAAAGCCCAAAACTCTTTGAATTTAGAGCCTGAGAAAAGATTTACAACAAAATCCTTTAAAGTCACTGTCTTTTCACGATACTGGCGATAACAAATACCCAAATTACTTGCTTCTATAATATGCTCTTCGCCACTATGTTCATTCACTTTAAGCATAGAAAATAAAATTATCCTCATTCTTCACAAAGACAGCCGAGCCCAACACAAAAACTGCAACCGCCAAGCCAAAGCCTATAGTCCATGTACTCAGAGTTGATAATGTTCCGTAATATAAAAGATCACGGATAACCGTAACAGGATAATAAGCAGGATTAAATTTTAAAAGAAATGCCGCCTTTTCTCCAAAAAGGCTTACCGGATAAATAATTGGCGTCAAATAAAAAAGTGCTCTAAGCATTGTGGCCGTTAAATGTGTGAAGTCCCTAAAAAAGACATTTAATGTCGACATGAGCAACGCACTACCCACCGTAAAAAGATAGAGCATGGCAAAAGCCATCGGCAAAAGTATAATAGACGGCATGATGGGGTAGGAAGCGACAAGCGCAATCAATATATAGGCTATTAATGAAAATACTAGATTAACAAAATTAGAAGTCACGATTGCTACAGGAAAAACGATTTTAGGAACATAGATTTTTTGAATTAAACTATACTGTTTAACGATGCTGTTTTGCCCAGCATCAACAGACTGAGAAAAAAACATCCAAACAATAAGACCTGAGAGCAAAAAGAGGGCATAAAACTCCTCCTGAACGCGCGCAACACGTGAAAACACCCCCCATAACACCAACATCAGAAGAAGTGGATTAAGTAGAGTCCAAAAAAATCCAAGAAAACTACCTCGATAGCGAGTTTTCAGCGTTAAAAAAACCAAATGCGCCGTCAATTCCCGGTATCTATATAGCTCCTGCAGGGCCTTTAGCATAACATCCTATACTCTATGCTTTGTTGCGATAAGTAACTTTACATTAATCAATTTCAACCATAAAAGCCATTACGCAATACTTATAATAAGTGAGAAATACAAGCATTTAAGGAGATCCGGTTCACAATGCAGGCAAGATTCGGCAGCATCATAAGAACCAAGCTGAAGTGGCTCCTTCTGAAAGTTGCACAAAAAAGTGCTTTTCTGCGGCTGTACAGCGATATCTTAAAAAATATACTGAGAAATTCAATACATTTTCCCAAAATCACTATCGTTGTTCCACTCTACAACGAAGAGCGGTTTGTTGCTGAGACCATTAAAAGTATTCAAAACCAAAATTATAAGAATATTGAAGTTTTGGTTATCAATGATTGTTCTACAGATCAAAGTGTCAACGTTGCAAAGCAAGCATTTGCTAATGATTCCAGATTTCAGCTGATTAATCACGACACCAATCAAGGGCTTGCCGCTTCACGGAACACAGGCATTAAACATGCCACGGGCGAATATATTACCTTTCTTGATTCAGACGACTGCCTTGTCCAGCATACATTGTGGCACAGGGTCCGCGCCATGCAGCGCAATCATTCTTCTGATATTGCAGGGAGTTATTGCATAACAACCACCACAGCTGAAGATTTCAATTTTTCCCTGCTGAGCAAGCTCGCCTATAAGCGTCCCCCGCCAATGGCTGATATCGATTTTATGTCTTGCAAGGGAGAGTGCCCATTTAACGCCCACGCTCCTCTTCTGAAAACTGCTATCATACAGAAATTCAGTGGATTCAACGAAGAAATGCGGCACGGGTGCGAAGATTGGGAGTTCTGGCTACGTATCATGCGACACGGCTATCGTTTTATACCCAGCCACCATATAGGAGCCATATACAGACAGAAGAATTCGGGCATGATCCATACAATGGCTTCACAACATTACAAATATGCTCGCGACCTCATTGAATCAGCATATCAATCATTTCCCGAGCATCTCCACATTAAAGGCACGCCTTTCGTCTACAAAGAACCACTTTCTTTCTATCAGGAAACACTGGTGAAGATGCGCAGAGCCACCCAATTTGCTGCCATTGGCTATATCGCAAATGGCAAAGAGGGATGTGCCGATATCATTAAATCTATGCCCCCCTGCCCAAGGATATGGCTTCGTAAACATCTAAGCATTCCAGGTCTTGTGGAAGCGGGCATTCGTCGATACCTAAAACTGTCGCCCAAAGAATACCTCAAGGTTCGCAACAGTTATCTTGACCGACGCGATGAAATTACCCAGCTTATCTGGAGTCAGATACACCCCCAAACAGGAACACAGTCGACTCAGCATATAGACGTCCTATTTATTCCACACAATGCATATCACACCTATGAAATGTCGTTTTGTCTGCCCTATTTAAAAAAACAAGGGATTAGCTATTTATTTATCAACGTTGATAAGGTTTATAAAAATGAAGGTGTCGAAAAGAAAGCTTTGGAGCTGGGCCTGCCCTATGCTGACTATTCTGAAAATATTTTAGACCGTTATTCCCCAAAAGCCATCTTTGTCATGAACGATTGGGGAGGAGTTGTTGCAGAGACAGTAAAACTAGCTAATGATACTGGTATTCATACTCTTGGTTTAGTCGAAGGAGTTCAGGACTATCTTGACACTCATGTAGAACATATTGGAGTTGGGCATAAAAGAAACCCCTACCAAACGGTGAAACATCCTTTGGTCGTAGGGGAGTATGATAAACAGTTTTTTCTTGCAAGCGACCCCATAGTGGTGGGTTCTCCTCGGATTGAAAATCTTTTAACAAAAGAATATTCTCCCCCAGAAAAACCTCTTGTTTGTATAAACAGTAATTTTACCTATGGCGTCTACACCAACATCCAAAAAGAGTGGATCGATGATGTCATTTCCGCATGCGATACACTCGGCTTGCCATATGTCATATCTAAACACCCTGCAGATCGCATTGTGCTTGAACAATACAATGTCGCAGATAGACACCTTTATGAAATATTACATGAAAGTTCGGTTCTAATTAGTCGTTTCAGCGGGGCGATTTTAGAGTCAATGGCCATAGGCACACCTGTTATATATTATAACCCTCATGGCGAAAGGGTTGACTGCTTTCAAAATAGCCTAGACGCTTACCCCGTCGCTAAACATAGAAAACAGCTTATTGGGGCTCTAGAGGGCATCCTTTCTATGAACAATCGAGCAGCAAGAGACGTAAAGAGTTTTTTTGATTTTCATGTCTATACCAATGAAAAGACTTGCGCTGGTGAACGCATCGGTCAGACAATTGCTAAAATTATATCATAAAGGCGTATTTGTAATACTTGCGTGACATACTTTTAATCTAGCCCCGTATTACTCCAACGCTTCTTACTCAATTGGTTGGAGCATGAGTAACAATGAATATAAAACCTGCATCCACCACTCAAGAAAGCCAACAAGTCTAGCCCAAGTCTCTCGTCAACAGGATCGCACTCTTCTGAATGACTCCGGCTTAATTGAATATTCTCCTGATCTTCTTTATAACACCAGAATATCGGCTATTTGTGCCTTGGCCAGACTCCTCGAAAAATCTTTCACTCTTTGTGTTGAGATGCACACCCTTGCCCTCTAATGCTAGATTTTTAGCCTCAATAACACCATCTCGCCTGGAAATGGCTTCATTCTTCTCATTTATAACATCATCTCGCCTGGAAATGGCTTCATTCTTCTCATTTATAAGGGCTGTCTTTGCCCGCAAGGCTTCGTTCTTCTCATTTATAACACCATCTCGCCTGGAAATGGCTTCATTCTTCTCATTTATAAGGGCTGTCTTTGCCTGCAAGGCTTCGTTCTTAGCCTCAATAATCAAATCACGACGCTTCAAAGCACTGTTCTTTTCAAGGATAAGAAAGTTCTTTTCCGCCAATGCTTGATTTTTTTCAGCAATGGTCTGATCGCGCCTAAGTAATGCCATGCTTTTATCCTTCATCGATGCTGTATGCTTACCTTTATTAAGAAAAGACTGTTCCAGCTTAGATGAGCGTCCAAAAACACTATCTATTTGCATAATCAAATTTGAATATTTTGCCGCATCAAATTTTTCAATAAACTCCTCAACGACTCTTTCCAACTGCCCCCCTAGCATATCCCTCCACTGGTTGATGTCGCATTGATAATATCTAGAAACCAACCATCGAGACATTTCTTCAATCTCTCGGGTAGTAATTGCAGATGTCAAATGCGGCCACATCTTATCTGCTATCTGTTGAGCCTCATCCTGCTTGCCCGCTAAAATATTCCACAAAACCCCTTGCCACAATCGCTTGTTCATCCGGTATCTCATGTGTGCCGCACCAAACCCGTCTCGATACTCATCTAGGGCGTGCCCACTACAATCATCAACACTATAAACTTTATCTAAAACGAAATTAAGTTTGTTCAAGTGAGCATTATAGTCTGAGAACACTGTCCCCTCTGAGGTCTGTACATATTTAACCATCGCGTCAGGAACATTATTAAAAACAACCCCGCATCTCGCTAAACGCTGAAAAAAGTCCCAGTCTTCTCCATTAGCAATAGTGGGGTCAAATAATGCATATTTAGGAATAAATTCACTTTTCAAAAATAGTGCGTTGCAATGAAATGGGCACCCATCCATATTTAAGAATGTCGTTGTTTTACGATTTTTCGAAGTAATCCAGCTTAGATGATCCTTGTTTCCGTCGACAATTTCGGTAGGACAATAAACCGCATCATGATCGAAATCGATAAGGTGCTGCATGCGTAAATGTATGGAACCATCACAAAACACATCATCCGCATCCAAAAATCCTATATAATCACTCTCTGCCGCCAGCATTCCCGTATTTCTGGCATTTGATACCCCATTTTTGTCACTGTCTATTACCTTTATGCGCGAGTCATTCCCGGCTATATTATATAGTATTTCCCTGTTCTCCTCATTAGACCCATTATTAACAATAATAACATCCAGCCGTGGATAATTATCCTCAAAGACTGAATCTAATGCCTCCTGTATGGTGCTGCCTGCATTGCGGTAAGGTATAACTATCGAAATTGAAGGATAAAAATCGTTCTCATATTCTTCACCCAAATATGTATATCTTTTACGCAGAGCCGGCAAATAAGACGGAGTCAACACATCAAACTTCTTACCGCGACTTTCCGCAAGTGTAATCCATTTATCTAAGACATCTCGGTGAGTAGTATTGTACTCATTAAAATCAATATCAAAAAAGCTTGGATGAGCCGTTTTTATGTTGGCCATTTTAGAAGTAATTTGAGTCTTTTTATTATGCTTCCAATAATAATCGTCTTCCTTCAATTTACGTCCGTCGCACCCAAGAATATGAATATGATTCGAAAATGTTGCGGCCAAAGGAATCATCATATTTGTTAGAATGTTTCCTGTCGTTTCGATATAAAACTGGTGGTTTAGGTTCAAATTGGTCCCTTTACCGCTTTCCAATGGTACACCAACACACCGCTCTTTTAACTCAGGAAAATAATGAGTGAACAGCCTGTAGTAATTAAATGGAATCATAATCGGGAGGTCATATTTACCAACAACATCTAACAGTTTTTCCCTGTACTCTTTAGCGTATAAGTTACACCCAAAATGGAAAATAGGATCGCCAAAGACCAACATCTCAGGGTTAACATATTTAACCAATTCATCATCAAAAATTACACTGTTACAAATAATTCTTAGACCATCATCGAAGTTGTAATTCGGGTATTTATCAATGGATGGCCCCGTCGCGAACAGATAGGATTTTTCCTTCTTACCTAGGCGATGTGCCAATTCCATTAACCGAGCTTTGCACTCTTCAACATCGGCTTCCTTTTCGGGATAGTTATCAGGGTGCAACCCTGCCTTGATGTAAAAGGAACCTTCATAGCGCTCATTAATATTGTCAACTCGCCACCTCTGCTTCGCGCCAACTTCTTTCTCGAAAGCCTGTTTCCATATGGAGCTGGGATGCGTTGTTAAATCCCAATGCATTACGAGATCTGCCGAACGAAAAACCTTTACGGGAGCATTGGTATCGCTCGCATTAAGAACATGAATCTTGTCACGAATTTCTTCATAAACTCCAAGAATTGAAGGGTCCAGATAATCAGGAACCTCAAATTCAAAGCCTGAAAGGTCCAAGTTTTCGTCACAAAAGAAATAAATCTCTCTAAAATCAATAACACTTAAATACCAGCACGCTCTAGCAATATGGTCATTCAAATCGTCCAGAGTTGAGAAAAACGGGTAATAAAAGACAATGGGTTCAATAAACTCTTCGTGCCGAACAACATTGCTCTCTGTCAAATTCTTTATCTTTCGTTCGCGATTCTCTATCATGATATGCTGTTTATTTATGATTCGTTGTTGCGATGTAAAAATCTCTGATGCCAGTTGAAATTGTTCAGCTAAATCGGAAGATTTTAAGGCAATCAAATTTCCCCAGCCGTTATTGTCACCTAAATCACATGGGTATTTTGTTAGTGACCTCCATGTATGTTGCATTCCATATTCGACAATAGGATACCACTCAGACACAAAAACCGTATAACCTTGTTCAATAAGATAATTAGCGATATCTCTAAACCTATAGCCCAACGGTATCGTTTTACGGTTTTCAAACTCACAAATAATATATTCTGGCTGTATTTGAGACCAATCATTCGATTTCAATACAAAATAGTCGAAACCTTCTGTATCAATTTTTAAAAAATCTATTTGATCGATATTTTTCTCATTACAAAAATCATCTAACCTAATCGTCTCAACGTTAAAATGTGATCGATGACTCGTATGAAATGAACTGAGCCCGCTGATACCGGAGCTAACATCGCTCTGATAAAACGGCAATACATCGCCCGTCTGTTCCCCTATAGCGCGTGTGTCAACATCAACATTTACAAATTTTTCGATTGATTGTAAAAGTCTCTCACGATTTTTTGGATCAGGTTCAAGAGCAAATATTTTCCATCCATCTTCCGCAAAACGTTTCAGTGAACCCCCATAATGCGCACCAACATCAATCATGGTACGGAGTCCCGTATTGGCACCATTACTCTTTATGAATTGATAAATGAGTTCTACTTCGTTCATGCCTAAACACCTATAAAATGAGGAATTACCTCGAATAATAAAAATCGCTATATAGTTAGTATTGCCCAGATATGTCAATCAACCCATTAGTGAATTAACACCGCAAAGGGGTAAAAATTAGGCGCATAAGCCATATCAGTTCGCATTAATCACTCACTTGCGTCATCACATATTGCTGTCTTTCTGCAAACATTTGCTGCAAGCACTACGGCGCTCTGCTTAACCAAAAACAAATCGCATCCATGTCCATAAATCTTCAAGTATCTTCACAAGTTAAGATTAAGACGACAAACAATGTTAATCTAATTTACCTGCACTTGAGTGAAGGAAACTCCCTAGCATATCATAGAAGCTTAAAAATTTATAAAGTATAGAAAGTTTTCCGTAAGTAAGGTATCGTTTCGCCTGAATTACAAAAACATCCTCTGGAATTCATCGATGAATTTGCAAAACAGCTTGCACCGTTTCAGATTGATGCCATATGCACAAAACGCCCAGATTTATGGAATAAAAGTTTTTCTAAGCAATAGCTGCTCAACTTATACCGTAGCTTTTTCTAATCTCTTCAAAATTAGTGTACCAGGTCATTTCTGGGTAAGTCTTAACCAAAATGCTTGCTTCATCTTCAGCCAAAGCAACAAAAGGCACCTGGTGTTCGGCCGCAGCGTTATAATCACTTAAGGCATCGCCAAAAAAGAAACATTTGGTTGTATTATAACCATAATCATCAACCAGACGGGCGACATGCTCCCCTTTTGAGGTCGGCGCACCCAAAACTTCTTTAAAATACTTACTCCAACCACGTCTCGCGACAATAAGCTCTATCTCTTCTTGAGGCGTTGCGGAAATCACAAATGCTGGAACACTGGCCTTTTGGGTATATTCTTTTAAAAAGTTTTCTGCACCTGGAATCTCATCTGCTGCAATAACTTTCTCAACAACCAATTGCGCAAACCCTTCGCAAAGCTCTTCCATTTTTTCTGCCGATAACGGTTCTTTTAAAAACTCCTGATAATAGACCTTAAATTTATCTCGTCTTGTCATGCCACCATTAGCCAGATGGTGCTCAACAACTTTTTGCTCAACGTCTGAACCATGGTGCGCAAAAAGCGCGGCAAATGCTTCGGTCTTCACGTTAACCGAATCCGCCAAGACGCCATCGAAATCAAAAAATAATGCATCAATATCTTCTGGGTTCATGCTGTCCATCCGATCATTGTACAAGGAGCGCCATCACCCTTATGTATGCGCAAGGGTAGAGCAATAACCTTTGTAAGTGGTTTATCTAGATTTTCCAAAGAGAGGTCTTCGTAGATGAGAATATCTCGACCCAAGTATTCCTTATGCGCTGTTCTGCCTATTTCCCTGTGTTGGTAACTGGATAAAGAAATAAAATCGAAGCCAATGGCGCGTAACCCTGGAAATCTGGATTTCAAATCCTGAGCTGAATCCGGGTGCATGCCTGGATTTGACTGCCAATATGTATCTTCACCGCGTTTCGCTTCAAATCCGGTTCGAATAAGAATAAAATCAACTTCCTGCGGAGCGTCAACAAGAACCTGAGAAAGCTTTTCAAATTCAATCAGCTCACCTTCTTCTGCCTCATAATCGATATAAAGCGGTGATTCATATATCCACTCAGTAGGAGCATAATCGGTTATCGTCTTACCATCGGCCAAAAAGTGATATGGCGCATCAACATGACTGCCGCTATGGTTGGGGAAATCAAGATGGGTATTGTTACTCGTGTCCCCCCGAGCAATGGAGCGAACATCCTTGAGTTCAATATTCTTTGCACCGCCATAAAGGGGTGTTGTTTTACCAATCGGATGGGATAACCAAAAACAATCCATTGCTTATAAGGCTCTCTTTGCCGTCGACTCAGAATCAACAGCAATTTCTTCAACAACATCAAGAACTCCCTGCCCAATATCAACAAAGGTTCGAGGTTCAATTTTTACCGCTTGTCTGGGTGTATAGCGATAGGGGGTCAAGAGATAATGGTCACTTTCTCCGCCTGGTTCTTCGAATTCAAATTCAATATCTTTACCAACAATTTCCTTGATGAAAGCAAAAAGCTCTTTGACCTTTAAAACTTGAGCTCCTGTTAATGTAAGACATTTATTCTCAAAATCCTTCTGAAGAGCCTCTACACTTAATCGAGAAGCATCCTTAACGTGAATATACTCCCGGCGCTCTTCACCTGTCCCATTGCAAACTATTCTATTATTCCTCACCGCTTGCAGTATGTAATTCTTGAAACCATTCCAGTCCTGTGCTCGAGGTCCATAAAGAGAACCGTAACGCAGTATCGTATAATTCAAACCATACTTTTCATGATACGCTTCAATGAGTGTCTCAACCGATTGCTTACTCGCTCGGTAAAATGAACCTCTTTGGCTATATACATAGACTGTCGAGGCAAAAACAAATCGCTCAACGCCCTGCTCAACACAAGCGGACAATACGATTGAGCTTCCCATAACGTTACTCTCAATAGTCAGCAGCGGATTATTAGATGCCTCCCCAATATCCGCAACACCGGCCATGTGATACACATAGTCTATCCCTTTGCATGCTGAGAGAATGGCACTTTTGTCGAGTAAATTGCCTTGAATAAATTTTTGATTGGAGCTTATCCATTTAGATTCCACATGGTCAAAAATAGTAACGTCCATGCCTGCGGCACTTAATGCATCAGCAACATGACTTCCTAAAAAGCCTGAACCACCAATAACAAGAGCTTTCTTTTGCATATAAATCCCCTATGACAATGCTGAGAGCAGATTCTCTACCGCTTCTCGCTCCATTTGAATGCGTGCTTCTCGCGCATAGGAGCCAATATGGGGAGTAAGAATAACATTATCAAAATCTCTTAATGGCCCCTCATAAGGTTCTTGCTCAAAAACATCCAGAGCAGCGCCTGCAATTTCGTTGTTAGCTAATACATCAGAAAGGTCAGCTTCATTAATAACGTCCCCCCGGGCAACATTGATAATTAGGGCGCTTGGTTTCATGAGTGCGAGCAGGTTCTTACTCACAAGGTGTCGCGTGTCTTTACCCGACGCAAGATGTAAGCTCACGATATCAGAATCTCTAAACAGTTCCTCAATCGTATCTGTTTTTCTAATGTTCAAAGCAGTCATCTCGTCCCTATCAACATAGGGATCAAATGCGCAAACCTCTGTTCCAAAACACTGCATTTTTTCAGCGAGTTTTCGACCAATTCGTCCACAACCAACCACACCTAAAGTCTTACCCTCAACCAGACCTCCAAGATGTTTCTTCCAGCTTCCGGTTCGTGTCTGTCGATCGTGCAAGGCTATTTGCCGGGCTAAAGAAAAAATAAGTGCTATAGAAAGCTCAACGACTGCCGGTGCCACTGCATCAGGTGTTCGAAAAACCTCCATGCCGTATTCCTTCACCGCATCATGATCAACATTATCCCAACCAACCCCGACACGAGAGATAACACGCAGGTGCTCCTGAGCCTTTTCCAATACTCGACGAGTTATAGGCTCAACACCTGCAATCAATCCGCATGGCTGGTATTCCGTAAGAAGGGAATCCAATTCCTCTTCCGAAAGACGTCTCGAAAAAGGATTGGTAATGACTGTATACCCTTTGGATTCAAGCTCGCTCAGCGGGCCTCTATCTGCTGTGCCAAAGGATGATGTCGTCGTTAGTATTTTATTATCCATTTTAATGGCCTTTCTTGGCGATAGTGACACCCTCTCGGCAGATTGAGTCTAATATTCTTATATCAAGACTGTAGGCAAGAAACTTATAGCCTTCTTCCTGACAGCGAACGATTTCTTTAGGATCTGGCTCGATAATATGAATTCCCCCTGGCTTTGGACAATTAGCGACCGCACTATTAATTTTCTCCATGGCCTCAAGCATTTTAGGGTTATTAAAGCCTCCTGGAGCCCCTAAAGAGCCAGATAAGTCATAGGGTCCAACAATAAATCCGTCTACCCCGTCATGGTCGAGAATTGAATCTATATTATTGACCGCATCAATATGCTCAATTTGTGGAATAAGAATACTCTCATTTTGAAGCCGCTCTTTGTAGCCTTCAAAGTCAGCGCCATAAGCCTGAGCACGTGCAAGCCCCACTCCCCTCATCCCCATTGTAGGATAATGCATCGCTCGATAGGCACGCTCTACATCCTCAACTGAATTCACCATAGGAACAATAATTCCCTTAGCACCCGCATCCATAACCCGCTTAATCTGCACTGCATCGTTTGAAGAAAGACGTACTAGCGGCGTAACACCACTCAGATCAATAATGCGAATGAGCTCCTCAGCTTCACGTATTGTGATAACACTATGTTCCAGATCAACACATAGCCAATCAAAACCAGATTTAGCCATAATTTCTGCTATTGCTGGGTGCCCCAAGGTTATCCATGACCCCAAGGTGGCTTCTCCAGCCTTTAGCTTTTCTTTTAAACCCATTTCGATTCTGCCCTTCATAAACTGGGAAATAGTTCAAATCGGAACCTAGGACTACATTGATTCAGCATAAGAATCAACAACAAGGGCTGCTTATTCCTGCTCAATAAACCAGTTTAAGAGCTTGTTATTTATGCGTTATTTTCAGCGATGGTTTGTGCTAAATCCCAATCATCTGGACCATCTATATCCAAGGATTCCAGTGTATTCATCACATAGAGATATGGTCTTTTACCAATCCGAGCATTTGTTTGTAGAAAACTATCCTTAGAAAATAAATAAAGATTGGAGTTTTCCTCGTACCACGGTTCTAAATCCTGAGTGCGTAATAGATTTTCAGGATCGTGATTAACTGGGCTTCCATCTTTACGGTAAAAACGAGTTTGAACTTTATTTACAGTAAAGAGTGAATCCGATTCTTCATTGGCCATTTTTGCGATGAATATTTCTATACATTCTTCAATTGTCCCAATTTCAATAAAAGGGTTGGTTGTGTGGGTCATAAGATAGGTTTTTGAATTTATGTTATTAACATCATTTTCAAGTACCGCATTCATACTCACCATATCCCCACAAATGGACTCTGGACGGTCTCTCAAAATTACCTTTGAATTATGAATTTCTTCGAACTCTTCAAGTATTCCTCTCGCATCCGTGTTAATGACAACCTTATCAATACTGTCAACATGGAGTAACTTCTCCAATACCCAAAGAAAAAGAGGTTTACCGGCAAGCTCGCGAAAATTCTTATTGGGTACACGTTCACTATTTGCCTTCATTGGTAAAAGCGCTACGACGTTATACTCTTCACTCATTTATTCATCCTTGTTCAACCCCAAAATTAATCGCTTGTGGAGCTTTATATTATACATAGCGATAAAGGTCACTAAGCAAAGACCAATGGTATACCCCATCCACGCTATCTTGTTTTCTAATATGAAAATCATTGGATTCATCAATAAAATAACAGATATGACATCCTGTTCACGAATTCTTCTTTTCCTTAAAAACAAAAAGACAAAACCAAGCAGTAAAGAAAGAAAAATATTTAATGAAGTATTGGAAAAGCTCAGATTAACCAAGAGAAGTAATAGCGCTGTTGATATACAAAGCAGGGTTGGCATTAACCCATAGAGATACCATTTTAAATAAAACGGGAGCCATTTAAATAATTGGAATTTAGTTTCACCGTGCTGCCTTTCCTCCCACTGGCTTGGGACTTCACTAACGGAAAAACCAAGGCGAAATGCCTTTACTGTAAGTTCAAGACCGATCTCAAAACCATGAAGACTTTCAACTTTTATGTGTTCAAAGAGTTCACGTTTATAGGCACGGAAATTGTTCGTCACATCACGAGTCGAAATTCCTGTAAGAAGATTAAGTGTAAGCCCTGCGAGCATCGACAACTTTTCCTTTAAAAATGGGGCTCCAGTAATACTGCCACCAGGTATGTATCTCGAGGCACTCACAACCCAAGCACCCTTTTGAATCTTCTCAACCATCTTGGGTATAATTTCAGGAGGGTCAGAGAGATCCGCCATCGTTGTCACAATAATATCACCACGTGCATCTTCGATGCCGGATTTAATGGCTTTTGCGGCCCCACGACCGTAGGCATTTTTAACCAAACGCATTGTTGGGTATTTATCCTTCACTTTTTCAAGTATAGGTAAGGTCGTATCTTCATCAAAATCATAACAAACAAGTATCTCGTGCTCATCGTTTTTAAGCACGCCATACAACCTTTGTAGGCATTCTAAAATCGATTCTGATTCATTATAGACGGGTAAGACAATCGTGAGCATGTCGTTTTAAAGTGTTGTTCGCTTTTGAAATCGTTTTTTAACCATTTTCCTGATATTTAAACGTTCTGCAGCTAATTTTAAGATGTGGGGTTGCTGTGACACAACGCGCAGAACTCGTGCTGCCTCCCAGGGAACAGCTGTCCAGCAATACTTAAGAAAGCTCATGGCTGATTCATTTTTTAACCATAAATAATAACGATTAATAAACGACTGTGCATAAATTCCTGGCGGCTTGCTTTCTGGACCTCTGCGCTTATGAAAAGCCTTAACTTCTGGTGTATACAGATGTTTCCATCCTTTGTTGGTCAATCGCCAAGCAAGATCCACATCTTCATAATAGGCAAAAAAATCTTCATCAAAAAATTCTGGTCCGACATCTTCAAGAGCCTTTCTTCGGTAAAGAGCTGCCGTTGCCGAGGGTCCAAAAATAAAACCCTCTGTATTGTATTGACCTAAATCTTCTTCCTCAAAGCCCTTATCCAGTGGTCTCAGTGCATAAGCACAAAGATCAATACCCACAGAATCTATGAATTGCCTGCCGTTCTTTTCGTAAACAAGTTTTCCCGTAGCTGAAGCTAACTCTGAACATGTTTCCATTTTCTTTAGGATGACCGAAAGATAATCATTAGAAATTTTAGCATCATCATTTAAACAAAGAATATACGGTGATTCAGATTGCTTAAAACCCATGTTCATAGCTACAGAGAAACCATAGTTTTTATTCAACTTAATTAACTCCACAGAGCTGAAATCACGTTCAATAATATTACAGGTTTGATCCTGAGAGTGGTTATCTATAACTATAATTTTTTCAGGATTATTTGCCGAAGCAGCACTTAAACAACGCTCAATCCAGGACTCACTGTTCCAGGTTACGACGATAACTGTGACGGGGAGAGCACTCACTTTGCACCTGTACGTTGAGCATACATTCTTTGATAGTAATCTTTGTACGCCCCATTCTTAATATTTGCCCACCACTCCTTGTTATCCCTGTACCAATCGACCACTTCAACAAGTCGTTCTTCAATAGAAGGTCCTGCTCTAAATCCAAGCTTATCTTTCGCTTTAAAGGGTTCAATAGCGTAACGTCTGTCGTGAGCTAAGCGGTCTTCCACCGGCTGTATAAGCTCTTTTCCTACACCTGTGACCTCACAAATGGCCAACGCTATATCCTTATTGGCCCGTTCGCATTCACCGCCCAAGTTATAAACTTCTCCGTTCACGCCTTTTTCAAAAGCAAGTTTTAAACCAAAGGAATGCTCATCAACATAAATCCAGTCTCTAACATTTTTGCCATCACCATAGAGTGGGAGCGGTTTATTCTCTAATGCATTAGTAATGAAGAGAGGAATAAACTTTTCAGGAAACTGATAAGGCCCGTAATTATTAGAGCAGCGGGTAACAATAGTATTCAGACCATAAGTTTTATGAGCTGCCAAAACCAATAAGTCAGAAGATGTTTTAGAGGCCGCATAAGGCGAGGTTGGCTCAAGAGCAGATTCCTCACTAAAACGCTTCTGGTCTTCAAGTTCCAGCGAGCCATAAACCTCATCAGTTGAAACGTGCATAAAGCGCCCAACCTTATGCTTTCGAGCTGCATCAATAAGATTCTGTGTTCCTACCACATTCGTTTCAACAAAAGGGAGTGCGCTTTCAATAGAGCGATCTACATGGGATTCAGCAGCAAAATGAAAGATGGCATCTGCACCATCTCTTAAGGCTTTATCGACATCATCAGCGCGAATGATATTACCATGGATAAAAGTAAAACCTGGGTGTTCAAAGACGGGCTTTAGGTTCTCCATGTTTCCAGCGTAGGTGAGCGCATCGAGAACAATAATTTCATCACACCACTCTTCAAGCAGAGCCCGCCTGACAAAATTAGAACCTATAAACCCCGCTCCACCTGTAACAACCCAACGCATGATACAATTATTCTATCTCAAAAATATAAATATTATTCGTTTGAAGTAAGTGAGGCGGTTTCATCTTCCAGATTGCCCGCACCCCACATTTTATCACGGCTTGTGCGTGCTTCTTCTTTATTGGCGCGTTTCTCAGCTTGCAGCTCAACAAGGTGATGGTGTGTCGTAAAATAAGGAAGACTCTTACCGACAATATCCTGAACCGAATCAAATCCATGATCGTCCATAAACTTAGATAAGCCTTCCATAAGTGGAGTTACCATTTTCATGCCATAAATCATCGCACCGGTACAAACCTGAACCGTATTTGCACCAACCAGAAGAAACTCAATAGCATCTTCGGCTGTCACAACCCCGCCAATCCCAGAAATATCAAATTTTGGTATTTCTACGGCAATTTCCTTAACCGCACGCAGCCCAATAGGCTTTACCGCCGGTGCGGAATAACCACCTGGGGT
The DNA here is from genome assembly GCA_964013445.1 of uncultured Bdellovibrionales bacterium. Classification (GTDB taxonomy): domain Bacteria; phylum Myxococcota; class XYA12-FULL-58-9; order XYA12-FULL-58-9; family JASMKV01; genus JASMKV01. Next base: position 43,204 of record CAXGWX010000001.1, read on the forward strand.
GGAGTGTCCCTCAACCGTTGGAAGCGGCCTAAGGGTCTTAAGATCGATTCCAATCACCGCCAACACCGTATTGATGGCACTGACTCCATGGGCACCGCCAGCCTGAGCCCCTTTTGCAGGCTTTACGATATCCGTAATGTTGGGTGTCATCTTTGACCAAACCGGCACATCGACGGCTTCAACAACCCAGCGCGTGACTTCTTCAACCTGGGCAGGATCTTGCCCCATAGCGGCCCCCATGCCCGTTTCAGGGTGTCCATGTGGGCAGGAGAAGTTAAGTTCCAAAGCATCACATCCGGCGGCCACACAGCGTTGTGCAACCTCTTGCCAGCGTTCTTTTTCATAAGACTCCATGATCGAGCCAATCAGAATCTTGTCCGGATACTCATTTTTTACGATTTTAAATTCTTCTTCCCATTGCTCAAAAGGAAGATCGGAAATCAGCTCTATATTTTGAAATCCATAGACTTCACCGCCTTTAGCACGGAGTTTTCCGTAACGAGGCATAACATTAACAACTTCCGTGTCCGTTAAGCTTGTTGTCTTAGCAACAACACCACCCCAGCCGGCCTTAAAGGCCTTACAAATAACGCGAGCATTTGTTCCAGGAGGTCCACTGCCAATAACAAATGGATTATCAAATTTAAGGCCTGAAACTTCGATGCTTAGATCTCTTGCCATCCTCTTCTCCCTAAATGGTATTCAATCAAAGGTCTACTTTATGGGTATTGTCTATAAATCTCAAGAGATTAGCCTATTTTAAGGGCACCCTGCTCTATTCTAAAATGGTGATTTTCCTCAGGCACCTGCAATTCCACGCTTCCTGTTGTGGAAATCCAAACCTGACAACCAAGCTCTTCTATGCACTTAAACAGATACTCTGTCCGTTGCTTGTCCAATTCACTGGAAACATCGTCCAGAAGAAGCAAGGGAGCACAACCAAGTTTTTCCTCAATCACTTTAACTTCAGCCAGTTTCAGCGCCAAAACAAGAGATCTTTGCTGACCTTGCGAGGCAAATGATTTAGCTGCACGCCCATCCAGGGAAAAGGACAAATCACTTCTTTGCGGTCCAATGGTTGTTAATCCGCGGGCTCGATCTAAATTAAAACTCTCGCCTAAAGCTTTCCTGTATGAATTTTGAAAAGATTTTGCATCATGGATAGGAACACCCGGATCTAATAAAATTTCCAAATCAGTCTCAATAATACCAAGTTCTCGCAGAAAATATTCCACATGAGGTTTTAAGTACTCTAATGAATCTTTTCGATACTGATGTATTCTTGCACCATATTTAATCAGCTGTTCATCAAAAGCCCTAAGTAAATTTTTATCGAGTCTGGTATCCTGTTTCTGATGCTTACGAAGAATACTATTTCTTTCTTTTAAGGAACGACGAAAAGAACGAAAACTATCAACCGAGTCAGGAAAAAAACTCAATGTACACCTATCTAAAAATCTTCTTCTTCCTTCAGGGCTCCCTTTAACCAACATGAGGTCATCTGGAAAGAAAGCCACAATATTCATCAGGCTTAAAAGCTTAGTTAGGCTTCGAAGCGGCTTATCATCCACACGGATGGTTCGCTTTGCATTGCTTAATTTGATCTCTATTTGATGACGAACATTTTGTTTAATAATCTGACAACGTACAACACCAGCCTGCTCATTATCCCTTATGAGATCCGCAATAAGACCCTTTCTAAAAGATTGCCCTGTCGATGCCAGATAGAGAGCCTCTAAAAGATTTGTTTTTCCTTGAGCATTATTGCCGGAAATAAGAATCCAGGATTTATCAACATCGACCTGTAGAGATTCTATATTGCGGAAATTTTTTAAATAGAGTTGCTCAATAAACATAAGGCTTAAAAAGCCAATCAAATACGCATTGGCATGATAACGGTAAGAAAACCTGTTTCCTCAAGAGGCTGGATAATTCCTGGTGATAGGTCATCAGTTAGCTCTAAACAAATACTATCTTCAGAAACCAAGCCTAGAACCTCCATAATATAACGGGCATTAAAACCAATTGTTAATGGATTTCCTTGATAAGCAACATCAATGGTTTCGTTTGCATTACCTAGTTCTGGATCTTCAGCCACCAACTCCAAAGAGTCCTCATTGAAAACAAAGCGCACACCATAAGATTTGCCCTGAGATAAAAGTGATACTCGTCGTAGGGCTTGGCTTAATTTCGATTTTGAAATCTTAATTTCTTCACCGGCTTCCTGGGGAATAACTTGCTGATAGTCTGGAAATTGTCCTTCGATAAGACGTGTCGTTAAAATGACATTATCAGCTCTTAAGAAACCACTGTTATTTGTAAAACCTAGTTCTACGGTCTCGACAGCATCGTCGTCCTGTAAAACTCGTCGTAATTCCTGGAAACCTTTTTTAGGAACAATCACACCGCTCTCAAAAGGTAATTCATTGGTAAAATTCTTTTCGCTAAAAGCCAAACGATGACCATCGGTTGCCACAAGTCGTAAAGTTTTTTTATCACGAACTTCACAATAAACTCCGGAAAGATTGTGTCGATTATCATCAGCGGAAACACAAAAGATTGTTCGTTCAATCATTTGTGCCAAGTCTTCTGATGGAATCTGAAAAGTATCTGTTTCTGTATGCGAAGGTAAATTCGGGAATTCATCTCCAGACATTCCAACCAGTTTGAAATTGGATTTCCCTGAACTTATTTTAATCCATTGATTTTCAGCGACTTCAAAATTGACTTCGTCTTCAGGAAGAGCTTTTAAAATATCATATAAATGTCGGGCATGTACGGCAATTGAGCCTGGTTTAGAAACGTTTGCCTCATAGGTTCCGGTGAGTCCAACTTCAAGATCAGTTGCGCTTAAACGTAACTCTCCTTGATTGCTTGCTTCAATAAGTACATGAGCCAGGATTGGCATTGTGCTCTTTTTGTCAGCTATTCCTTGCACGCGAAATAGAGCTTTTGTGAGTTCAGAAGATTGGATGGTAAATTTCATTGCGTATCCTTAGCTAATGAAAAAGTAGCTAGGGGTTTGCGCTGCTTTTGTCAACCCTTAGATAAGCCGGTTGAAATTGGCTCAAGGCTCTCTATTTATTTAATATATATATATAAAATAATAATAATAATAATGGGCTGTGGATATGTGAATAAGTGAAAATAGCTCTGAAAAAGTTGGCCTTTTAAGAAGAAATCTTGTGGATATCCTCTGCACGAAAATGTTTTTAAAGCTGTGGGTAAGTCGAGTTTCGAGTGGCTCACATTTTTTTCACAAGTTTATCCAAAGACCTGCTCACACTTTATACACAGAAAATAGGCGTAAAAACGGCGATCTTTTCCTAAAAAAAGTGGAATTTATTTTTAGTTTTGCCTCTTGTAAGGGGTCTAAGGGCTGCGGAAATTAACCGGGTTCAGAGATATCAAGCTTGCGTTCGAGAGCAAAAACCTCTGAACGTAAGGAGGGGTCTTCCTTGAGCAGGGAAGTCACTTTTTTACAGGCACTGAGAATAGTTGTATGATCCTTGTTTCCAAATCGAGCACCGAGCTCAGGATAGGAGGCACCAGCGTGTTTTCGGCAAAGATACATGGCTACCTGACGGGGCCGAACGATAACTTTCTGTCGGCTGGCACTTTTTAAGTCGCCCATTTTAACTTGATAGTATCCTGCAACTGTTTTTTGGATGGATTCAATGGATATCTGCGCAGGTCGTGTGCTTAAGATGTCCTGGAGAACATTTTTAGCATAATTTACATCAATGCTGGAGCCCGTGAGGGATGCGTGGGCAGCAATACGTACCAAAGCGCCCTCAAGCTCCCGAACATTGGAGCGAATATTTGAGGCGAGAAAGTGGAGCACTTCGTCCGGTAAATCGATTTTATCGCTTTCCGCTTTCTTTTGTAGGATTGCAATACGTGTTTCCAGTTCTGGAGGTTGAATATCCGCAATCAGACCCCATTGAAAACGAGACCGGAGGCGCTCTTCAATATCAGGGATTTCGTGAGGCAGCTTGTCACTGGTCACGACAATCTGGCGTTGGGAGTCGTATAAGGTATTAAAAACATGAAAGAATTCATGCTGTGTGCGGACTTTTCCTGCGATCAGCTGAATGTCGTCGATAAGAATGACATCGCAGTGCCGTCGGTATTTTGCGTGAAACTCTTCAAGCTTAGAAAAACGCACCGCTGCAATAACCTCATTTACAAATTGTTCTGCGGATGTGTAGATAACGCGGGCATTAGGTCGATCCTGTAAAATTTGTTGCCCAATCGCTGAGATAAGGTGGGTTTTCCCAAGACCAACACCCCCAAAGAGAAAGAGAGGGTTGTAAGAGTGGGCCGGATTTTCCGCCACCGCCTTGGAGCCAGCAAAAGCCAACTGATTTGAAGGACCAGCAATGAATGTATCGAAGGTATATCGGGGGTTAAATTGCTTTGTATAGAGGGCATTTTGTTCGGGATTAAACGAGATTTCCGAGGGTTTTGGGGATTCCTGTAGAAGATCTGTAGATTCCTCCGCCGCCGCAATCTCGGTTGAAGATTTGATCGTGGGATCCAAGGCCCAATCAACGGCCAGCTGCTCTTGAGCCAGCTCGCTGAGGTGATCACGGATGAAATCGAGGTAATGATCACAGAGCCAATCGCGAAAAAACTGATCCCGTACCGCCAGAATGATGGTTCCATTGACCACTTCCCGGGCTTGAATAGGCAAAAGCCAGGTCTGCCAAACATGGGTGGAAACTTTGTTGCGGGCCAGGGACAAGAATTCCGTCCAGAGCGCTTGTGGGTCGATTGTTTGCTTTAACATGGACTATTCACAATACCTTAAAAAATATTTTATCAAATCAAAACAGATACTTATATCTGTTATCCACTATTTATCCACAGACCTATCCACAGCTTTTTCAAGCTAAGGAAGAGGGTTATAAGTATTTTGTTGTCGGTGAATTGAGTGTGTGCTTTCCGCACCATACTCGCCCTTCCCCCAATCAAAGACTCCGCCGATTTGAAGCACAAACAAGCGGCTTTGATAACATCGTTTCTACCCTTCTAAGTAGTATTATCTCTATTAGCGATGAGCTCGTTCTCAAGTCAATAGCGAAAATTGCACTTTATCCCATTTAAAAAGATCTCCAGCGCATTTTTGCTCGGAAGGATCTTTTTGCTCCTTGATTGGCAGCCATCTCTTTCCTAAAGGTTAAAAACCCGACTTGAGCCATTGACAAAGTGGCTCCCACAGGTAAAAAGGCCGCCAACAAGCGAATAATAAAATAGATTTTTAGAAAGGAAGTTGCAGAGCCATGAAACGGACATTTCAACCGCACAATCGTCGCCGTCGGCGCAAGCATGGATTTCGTAAACGCGCCTCCACTGCATCTGGCCAAAAGATTTTAAAAGCTCGTCGCCAAAAAGGACGACATCGTTTAGCCGTTGTAACCGCATCGAAGTAAAGGATGCTTGAGGAGAGCTTGCAGGAACAACCGTCAGAGGACGGTGTGCTTGGGCTGAAGACTCGTAAGGATTTTTTACGTGTACAGGGGAAAGGGAAGCGATTTAAAAGTCGGCATTTGATACTCTTGAGCCATCCACAAACTTTAGATCAAGCCCGTGTAGGGATTACACTTAGCCGTCGTGTTGGTAACGCGGTAACCCGAAATAAAGTTCGTCGTAGGCTGCGAGAAATCATTCGCCTCAATAAGCATCTTTTTTCTCGTATTTACGATCATGTCATCATTGCCAGCCCAAAGAGTGCGCGGGCAGACTACGAAACGCTTGAAACAGAATTATGTCATCTCTTAGCAAAGCTACAAAGGATTTAGGCCTACTTCGTGGGGTTCTAAAATTTATAATCTACCTTTACCGATACAGTTTAGGTGGGCTCTTAGGGGGGCAGTGCAGATTTTATCCGAGCTGTTCGACCTATGCTTTAGAGTGCTGTGACAAGCTTCATTTTAGGGAAGCAATCATTCGAATAACCTGGAGAATTCTGCGTTGTCATCCATGGAGCAAGGGTGGGTATGAACCATTGCCCGGCAGACGGTAGAGCAGAGAACAAACAATGAACGAACAACAACGTGTCTTTTTAGCTATCTCTTTATGCTTGGCTATTCTTATTGGTTGGCAATATTTCTTTGCGCCAGCGCCAATGGAACCAAGAATCCAGGATGATTTTGCGACGCAAACAAACGAAGCGCCAAAGGAAGCAGTAAAAACAAAAGCAACTAAAGATACAGCACCGGCAGCAGAGTCTCCAGGTGCAGCCGAAGGTCAAGATCCGAGCGTTGTTGAAGAGGCTAATGCGCCGAGCGCTGAAGAAGTGGCTGTTGTTGTCCCTGTTGAGACCAAAGCATTTGATACAGATCTTTATAAGGCTTCAATAGTCAACAATTTGAGCATTGGTGATTCTGATAAGAAAAATGTCTTAGGTCTAACGCAACTGGAATTGCTCGAGTATAAGGAAGCGAAGGAAGAGGGCCAAAGTCCGGCTTTGGTCAATCTTGTTGATCAGTACGACACGGGAGAAACAAGACAAGCCTTAATCCAATGGCATCTCGGCGAATATGATGCGCCAAGAATGCAAGAGGATAAGACAGCTGATGCTTTAACCTTTCGTGGCAAATCTCCAAAAGGTTTGCATACAGAAGTTGTCATCACTCCTGATGAATCAAGTTACGCAATGCATTACAAGTTAAGGGTTTTGAATAGATCCTTGGTTACCTTGCCTGTGGACGCGACTCTTATTCTTGCCTTGCAGCAGGATGGGGATTTGGGTTCGGCCAGTATGTTCGCGGCTGCAACGGCTCAACCCATGACAGGTCGGTGTCTTTTAAATGAAGATATCGAAGAGTTCGATATTAATGAGCTCCAGGAAAAACGGGACGAAGAGAATTCCGATTGGCGCTCCGAAGGCAAAAAGAATTTACATTGGGCAGGGATCGATCGCCAATATTTTGTTCTTGCAGCTGCACCGGCTAAACCGGATTTAGCAAAATGCTCAATGACAGCCTATGCAGGTCATTTAGAAGTTAAGGTACATTTTGCCCAGGAGTTGGTTGCTCCTGACGGTGATTGGAGCGCGGAATTTAGTCTTTATGCGGGACCGAAGAAAGTCGAACGCCTCGAAGAGGTACAAAAGGAACTCGGCTCATTTGTTGATTACAGTATTATGGGGCTTCCTTTGGGTTTCATAGCGCGGCCTATGATTTATAGCCTCAACGTTTTCCATGGTTGGACAGCAAGTTGGGGTATTGCGATTATTCTTTTAACATTTTTTGTTAAAGCAATTCTCTTGCCCGTGACCATCAAGAGCACCATTTCAATGCGTAAGATGCAATTGTTGCGTCCCGAGCTCGATAAGCTCAAGGCTCGATTTGGCAGTGACAGAGAGCGCATGAATGTAGAGCAGATGAAGCTCTTTAAGGAAAAGAATGTTAACCCCTTGGGCGGATGCTTACCGATGCTTTTGCAGATGCCAGTGTGGTTTGCACTTTATCGCAGCCTTTGGTCTGCTGTTGATATTTATCAGCAATCCTTTGCCTGGATTCCTGATCTGACCGCAAAAGAACCATTTCCATTTATGGCTATAGCCATCGGTGGCTTAACGGTCTTACAGCAAAAACTCACGCCAACCAGTGTAGATAATGCGCAAGCGCGTATGATGATGATTATAATGCCAATCATGCTTATGGTTTTTATGATCGCTCTACCCAGTGGTTTGGTACTTTATATCCTGGTGAACAGCGTGCTGACTTTGTTTCAGCAGCTGATCATCAACAACATGAAAATTACTATTTAGAAAGAGGAGCAAAGTTATGGCGCAACAAGAATTTGAGGGAAGAAGTGTTGCAGAAGCCTCTATTGCAGCTTGTGAAGCATTAGGCGTAATGCGTAAAGAATTGATCTACACCATCGTATCCGAGAGCGGTGAAGCGTTAGACAAACGTGTGGTTTTATCTGTCGATGTAGAGGCAACAAAAGCCAAGGCAAGTGAGCCACAGGTTGCAGCAGTAGATGAACTTGAAGACGAAGATGATTCCCAATCCGCAATGAATGCAAATCACGAGCATCCGGATATGCGAGGGGATAGCGACCGTGGTGGTCGTGGCCGTGGTCGCGGTGGTCGCGGTGGTCGTGATGGTCGTGGTGGTCGTGGTGGTCGTGGTGGTCGCGGTGGTCGTGATGGTCGCGGTGGTCGTGGCGGTCGCGGTGGTCGTGGCGATGGACGCCGCGAAGCGCGTCGGCGTGCCGAGCCTGCTATTGATGACATGCTCGACTTCAATATTTTGCCAGCGGATCAAGTAGAGAAACGTGCCGCATTAGAAGGCGAAATCAGCGAGCTTGCCCAAAGCGCGAAGGGGACGTTGGAAGAGATGTTAACGCATCTTGAATTCAACCTTGATCTAAATATCGTTGCGGATGGTGAAGAAGAAATCCATATCGATGGTTGGGGAGAAGATTCGGAGCGTATGATTGGAGCAAAGGGTGAAGGACTTCTTTCCTTGCAGTTCTTGCTGAATCGTATTGTAGGCAATGTTGAAGAAAAAACACCAACGGTTGTGCTGGATGTGGCTGGTTATCGCCAACGCCGCAAGTCTGCCCTTTCCCATTTGGCTGAAAAGTTGGCCACACGGGCCCGGGACGAGCAAAAGGTGGTAAAATTAACACCGATGTCGGCTCATGATCGACGTGTTTTTCACATGACCTTAAAAGAGCAGGATGGAGTTTCAACTCACTCTGAAGGAACAGGTTTGTACCGCAACCTTTTTATTGTTCCTGAAGATGGAGCTTCAGAGGCTAACGAAAACTCTGATCGGGAGTAATATCTTATATCGTTGCCAGGTATGATGTCGCAGCAGAGCCATGAGCGCGAGGAGCGCATTTTAGTTATCAGCGATATTCATCTTGGTGAAGATATTTTGCAAGAAGGTCCGGAAAAGCTTTCCGAATACATCAAGCGTCTCAATTTTGAACTTAGTTCGTTCATCCGGGGACACCTGCAATCCGAAGAAGAGTCATTTCGGTGGCGTTTAATTATTAACGGCGACCTCTTTGATTTTCTCAAAGTGGGTGTAGAAGAAGAAGACTTCGCTGATGCGGATAAGTCGGTAGCAGGTGAAACAGTATGGAAGCTACACAGAATTGTAGAAATTCATCGTCCCATATTTAAGGCCCTCGCAGAATTTGTCAGCGAGGGACATCGTTTGACGGTCATTGAAGGCAACCATGATGCGGAGCTCTACTTTAAAGAGGTTAAAGATGCATTTCGTAAGGAAATATTTGCACTCTGTCCTGGAACAAGCTCTGAAGAACAGGCAAAATTTGAAAGCCGTATAGAATTTTGCACTTGGTTTCATGCAAAAATTGGACGTTTTCATATTGAACACGGTCATCAATACGACCCTCTATGCGCATTTGCTCATTTGTTGGCTCCTTTCGACAAAAACAGAAAGGACTTGGCAATTCCGATTATCCACCGAGGGATTGCTCCCTTCGCGGAAGTTTTAACGGACTTTTCAACCCACGGTTTAGAAAAATGGGGGCTTTTAGACTATCTTAAGTTTGGCTTTTCCCAGAGTCCCAAGGTTCTTTATCGTGCAGCACTTGTCTATTTCCGCATTGCTTTCGATATGGTTGTTCATTCCGGAAAAAAACGCGAAGAAGAACTGGCGGAATTTAAGACTGAGCATGAGAGCGCTTTGGGGGATATGGCGCAAGAGGATATATATGGACTTCCAGTTCTTAAGAATCTGGATGCCTTAAAAGCAAAGCCTGCCGAATATTCCTGGTTTAAAATCTTTCATGCGCTTTTTCTCGACAGATTGGCTCTTGTTGTCATGCTTCCGATTTTAGTCATCTTAAGTTTTCTGTGCTTTTCCGGGCTCCAAGTCTTATGGGCCATCTTAACAAGTTTAGGATTGGTTTTGGGTGGAATATCTCTTTTGAATTCCGTCAACCGTTCAGATTCGGAGCATGAATTAAGGAGCGCAGCGACAAGAATATCCCGATTAACAGGGGCTCGCTTTGTTATTTTTGGACATTCCCATTATCCCGAATTAAAAGCGATTAGCGCCCAGGAGGGAGGGGCCTTTGGTGACTCTTGCTTTTATATCAATACTGGCTCCTGGGTGACTCGAGAAATTATCAACGATCCACCTCTAGGGATGACCTATGCAGAGCTGAATGCGGAGGGAGGATTTCTCAAACGTTGGCAGAGCCGAGCAACGCCGGAGGTGCTTTTTTCCTCTAAAGAGTTGCAACGTGGTGGACAAGCAAGTTAGAAGGGAAAACCTTTCGAGTGAGAACAATGAAAACTTTTAAGAGCTTTACAATTATCGCTTTTGTTGTGTTTGTGTTGGATCAGTGGTCTAAGTTTTGGGCCATTGGCAATTTAACCAAGGCTTTTCAAGGCACCAATGGGCAGTTGCTGGATTTTGGGGCACAGCTGGATAAGTTTTTATGGTATAAGCATCCCCCGCGCAGCGCAGCTATTGAAGTGCTCGAAAATTTTTGGAGCATGCGTTATGTGGAAAATCCCGGCGCAGCGTGGGGCTTTTTAGCCTCTTCAGATGCGGCCTGGCGTACTCCTTTTTTCTTAGGCGTTGCTCTTATCGCCATGGTTTTCATTATTTACCTCTATAAAACAGCCGAGGCAGATCAGCTTTTCTATAGAATCGCATTGGCTTTGGTTTTTGGTGGCGCTTGGGGGAATTTTATCGATCGAGTGCGCTTAGGTTATGTTATCGATTTTATAGATTGGCATTACTATGAGCACCGATGGCCAACCTTTAATATCGCCGATGCGGCCATTACAATCGGTGCCGTTTTAATGATTGCTGATATATTCCTGTATAAGAAAACCGAGCAGACAGAAGAGGTTTCCGCCAGTGCATCCTAAACTTTTCGAGCTTAACTTTTTTGGTCTCTCCTTGCCCTTGCATACCTATGGTTTGATGATTGCTACGGGCTTTCTGATTGCGATGATGCTCAGCGCCAGACAGGCGACCAAAGAGCATGAGGATGCGGACCGTATCGTTGATATGGCTTTTTATGTGCTGCTTGCCGGGCTTCTTGGTGCTCGGGTTATTTTCATCATCACTAAGTTTGATGATTATATGCGAAATCCTATTGAGATTCTCATGTTTTGGCGTGGCGGCTTGGTCTGGTACGGCGGTTTTATTGGGGCAGCTCTTTTTCTCGTTTTTTATTCACGGCGATATAAGATTAATTTTTTCAAATATGCCGATATTCTTGTTCCCTATATGGCCTTGGCTCACGCTATCGGACGGTTTGGCTGTTTGGCCGCAGGTTGTTGTCATGGCAAGCCCACAGATTTCTTTTTGGGGGTAAGTTTTCCCGCTGACTCTATGGCTGCTCATTCTCATCAGGTTGAAGGTCTTATCGCTCCAGGCGTTGCTTCTTTGCCGGTGCACCCAACACAGCTTTATGAGGCAGGGGCTGAATTCTTGCTTTTTCTCTTCTTGCTATGGATCCGCCGCGCAAAAGTCTTCCATGGGCAGATTTTATTGGTTTGGCTTGGGGCTTACCCGGTCATTCGTTCAATTATTGAAATGTTTCGTGGGGATAAGGGCAGAGGGGTGTATATCTTATCGACCTCGCAATATATTTCCATTGGCATCGCGATGGTCGCCATTGTTCTCTATTTCAAGTTGAGACAGAAGCGAATTTCCAGCGAACTAAGTGCCTAAGCTTGAGTTTAGGAATTCTGTAGCTGTTCTTCAGGTGGCTTTAGAAAAGTTACTTTTTCTTTTGAAGCTTCAGCCGTACCACTCATATTACAGTTACCATCAAAGATAACGCCACGCTCAATAAGAAGCTGTGGTGTGGTTATATTGCCGTAGAGTTTGCCTGGAGCATGGATTTCTACAACCTGAGTGGCTGTAATATCACCACGAACTTCGCCATTAATGATGATGCTGCCAACAAAGATATTGGCTTGAACATGAGCACTTTCGCCAATCACCAGGACATTTTCCGTGCTGATTTCACCCTGGAAGCGGCCGTCGATACGGACAGTACCTTCAAAGGCAAGTTTACCTTCAAAAGAGCTTTCAGGCCCCAAAATGGTGTGGATATCTTCCACATTCATGGTTGGTGTGTCGAAATCTTCCTGATTTTTTCGTAGTGCCGCCATACTATTCTCCTCTAAGGTTGGCGCCACATATCAATCGAAAATCTAAAGATCCAGTCTGCGAGGAAAAAATAGTGCCTTTTTGGGTTGATTTTTACTCGGGAAGAGAGTGTGTTTCATTGGCTTTTCTAGGCCAAGGACAAAAATACGATGAAAAATGATATGATTTGTGGACATGATTTAACCTACCAAGTTCGCGTGGGTTTTCACGATTTTGAGCGAAATATTCAACAACGGGTAAAGATAAATTTTGCCGCGGAGACGAATTGGCAGCAGGCGGTTGCCAAGGATGAGCCGGTCGACATTGTTGATTATTATCTGCTCAATGAGGCTATTGAGAAAATGGTCAGCCAAAAAAGCTGGAATCTAATCGAAAGCTTGGCTGAAGATGTGGCCAAGCTTATCTGTACGAAATTTAATGTTCAGGCGGTAGAGGTTCGAGTCAACAAGAAGCCACTTGATATGCCCAATGTGAGTGAAGTCTCCGCTTGTTGTTATCGACGCAAGGAAGACTATAAAAACTAAAGTAGATGAAAATTATCTCGAATACGGCCATAAGTTTGGATGGCAAAATTTCCACCCGAACGAATGAACATATAAGTTTAGGGTCGGAGGCTGACAGAGTCAGGATGTCAGAAATCCGAACCATGGCCGATGCGGTTTTGGTTGGTGGCACAACCTTTCGCAACTGGCCCTACCCTTTGATTGAAAGCCCGAAACATGGAGAGTGGCCCGCACGTGATAGACCCATCTTGAATTTTGTGATGAGTCGTAGGGGCTTCAATACCTCTGATTGTGCGCTTAAGGGCTGGCCTGCGCAGAATGTCGAATTAGTCTTTTGTACAGCGCAGGGAACGGTGATTGAATCAAGTATTCTGGAGAAGACTCAAGGAAAACAGATTCAATTTGCAAGCCCTACGGTATTGGATATCATTGACTATATTGCAGCGCAGGGTGCGAAAGTGCTTTTGATCGAAGCAGGGGGCGCGGTTCTTTTCGAGCTTTTTAAGAATAATTTGATTAATGATATTTATTTGACACTTTGCCCATTTATTGTCGGTGGTTCGCAGTCTTCAACATTAAGCGATGGCGAAGGGTTTTCTTCTGAAAGTTTAAAAAAGTTTGATCTGGTGCAGGAAGATAGATTGGGAAATGAACTCTATCTGCACTACACCGCTTCATGATGCAGTGCAGATAGGATTTGTGTCACGCTTAGTTGGCGTGATTTCTGGCAGCTTTTCCGTTTTGTTTTTTGGCTTGCGCCTCATTGACCGGCGCAGCATTCTCTGGTGCCTTTTTTGCCTTAATGGTCATAGAGTTGCCCTGTGCATTTTCCGCTGACTCTTTAGGGAGAACACCAAAATGCAAGCGAATGCGCTCTTCTAATTCTTCAGCAATGCCAGGATTGGCTTGCAGGTATTCTTTTGCTTGTGCCCTGCCCTGACCCAGCTTGTCACCTTTGTAGGCATACCAGGAGCCGGCCTTGTCGATAATTCCCAGATCGGTTGAAAGATCGACCAAGTCGCCAAATTTACAGATGCCTTCCCCATAAAGGATATCAAATTCATGGTCACGGAATGGAGGTGCCAACTTGTTTTTGACGATCTTAACTCTTGTGCGGTTACCAGAAATTTTGTCCCCTTGTTTGATTTGACCGATACGACGAATCTCCATGCGTTGAGAGGCATAGAATTTCAACGCATTTCCACCTGTCGTGGTTTCTGGGTTACCGAACATAACACCAATTTTCATACGAATTTGGTTGATGAAAACAACTGAGGTGCGGCTCTTGGAAATAATACCGGTGAGCTTTCTTAAAGCCTGACTCATAAGACGGGCTTGCAGTCCCATATGCGAGTCACCCATATCCCCTTCGATTTCAGCTCGCGGTACGAGTGCGGCAACCGAATCGATAACGAGAATGTCTACCGCATTTGAGCGAACAAGCATTTCCGCAATTTCCAAAGCCTGCTCACCATTATCAGGCTGTGAAATGAGTAGGTCATCAGTTTTGACTCCAAGTTTGCGTGCGTAGTTGATATCGAGGGCGTGTTCCGCATCGATGAATGCGGCCACTCCACCTTGCTTTTGTGCTTCAGCGAGTGCATGGAGGGTTAGAGTCGTTTTACCGCTTGATTCTGGTCCATAGATTTCGATGATTCGACCGCGGGCCAGGCCACCAATTCCGAGAGCCACATCAATCCCGATAGAGCCGGTTGAAATGGTGGGAATGTCATGAACAATCTGCTCATTCTCGCCCAAGCGCATGATTGAACCCTTGCCGAATTGTTTCTCAATCGAGCCCATTGCCAGTTCAATTGCTTTTTCCCGATCAAATGTGTTTTGCTTTGCCATTGTTTTTAAGCTGCCTTTCTTTGTGAGGAGAAGTTCTCCTCGATGTTCAGTGTGATACTGAACAAATGTTTCAGTGTCAATGCTAATTCTTATGCCATGGAGGTCTGACAGTTTTTTTGTTCCTGAAAAATGCATTAAAAACAGTGGTCTAGAGAGATGTTCGTGAGAGATTAAAGTCTGGGCAAAACCTTGAGTTGTGCTTCTGGATGGTTTAATTCCTGCCTATCTAAGGAGAGAGAATAATGAAAAATTGCCAATATTATCTCAGTTTGGTCTTTGCGGGCGCCCTATTCTTAGTTGCCGGCTGTCAGGTCGGTGCGAATGCGGCAGGGCCGAAGAGCGAAGGTTCTGGGCCAAACCCCGTATTGATTCTGGATACGAACCAGGGCCAGATTGCCATTGAGCTAGATAAGGCAAAAGCACCGATTTCCACCGAAAATATTTTAACCTATGCAAAAAATGGCTTTTATGAGGGAGTTATTTTTCACCGCATTATTCCCAATTTTATGGTTCAAGCAGGCGGTTTTGATGCAGCCTTGAAAAAGCATGGGCCGCTGCGGCCAACAATTAAAAATGAGGCGGCCAATGGTCTAAGTAATGTCCGCGGCACCGTGGCAATGGCTCGCACCCAGGTCGTCGATTCCGCGTCCTCACAGTTTTTTATTAATCTTGTGGATAACTCGCGTCTCGATCATCGCTCGAAAGATTCACGTGGTTATGGCTATGCGGTTTTTGGAAAAGTTATCGAAGGCATGGATGTTGTGGATAAGATTGCCCAGCAAAAAACTCTATGCCCCAGCTCAAAACGGGGTCCTTGTAACGCGAAGCTACCGATGGGGATGCGCGATGTTCCTGCTGAACCAATTGTGATCAAAAAAGCCTATCAGCGAAAGGTGAAGTAGCATGGCAAAAGTTTTTCCATTTCAGGCATTGAGGCCAAAGCCGGAATTTGCAGAGAAGGTTGCTTCCGTTCCCTATGATGTTGTGAATTCTGCAGAGGCAAAAGCGTTGGCGGCGGATAATAACATGTCCTTTTTGCATGTTACAAAACCAGAGATCGATTTGGATGATGGTGTGGATTTATATTCTGACATTGTTTACGAGCAGGGCCGCAAAGCCCTGAATAGTCTGGTCGAAAAAGGTGTGTTGCAGCAGGATGAAAAAAAATGCTTTTATCTTTATCGTTTGAAAATGGGCGAGCATGTGCAGACTGGCATTGTTTTAACCGCATCTGTTGCCGATTATGACGAGAATATTGTGCGTAAGCATGAGTACACCCGTCCGGTTAAAGAGGATGATCGGGTGCGCCATATGTGCGCTCTTGAAGCGCAGTCCGGCACCGTATTTTTGGTGCATAAGCCCCATGAGGTTTTAACAAAGATGGTTGAGAAAGTTTGTGCGGGTGCACCACTTTATGACTTTGAAAGCTCCGATGGTATTGGTCACACTCTTTGGATCGTTGACCAGGATGAAGATATCCAAGCCTGCCAAGAGTCTTTCGTTGAACTTGGCCCTATTTATATTGCGGATGGTCATCATCGCTCCGCAGCCGCTTCTCGTTATGTTAAAGAAAAGGCGGAAGGCAAGGCTGGTCCATGGGAGCAGTTCTTGGCGGTTTCTTTTTCAACAGATGAGATCAAAATTTTACCTTATAACCGAGTGGTTAAGGATTTGAATGGGCATAGTGCAGAGGAATTTCTGGAACTCTTGGCAAAAACTTTTGATATTGGTGAAGATAAGGCAGAATTAGAGCCTGGTAAGTTCAATATGTACTTGCAAGGAAAGTGGTATCATTTGAGTACAAAAAACCATGTGTTGGAGACGAGTAATCCGGTTGCGCGTTTGGACGTGAGCATTTTACAAGATCATTGTCTCTCCGCCCTTTTGGACATCGAAGATCCGCGGCGTGATAGCAGGGTTGATTTTGTTGGCGGAATCCGGGGCGATGCAGAGCTGGAAAAGCGTGTGAGTGAGGGCTGGGCCGCAGCCTTTAGCCTCTATCCAACCTCAATTTTGGATCTTTTGGCGATTGCGGATAGGGATGAGGTGATGCCGCCGAAAAGCACCTGGTTTGAGCCAAAATTGCGTGATGGACTGATGATACATAAGTTGTAGTATACATCTAAAATAAAGAGGTAAAAGACTAGCCTCATTTGGGTCGGCTGGGTAAGTTTTAAGGTAGGAATGCCAACAGAAGCTCTAAATAGTGTAAAATTAAGCGCTTTGCTTGATAATATCAGCTCTGAAAAGCTGCCCAAGGGGGATCCGCGTTTGGCTTTGGCCAGTGGAATTCGCGCTGGGGAGATCGCCAGTGCGGGCACCATGGAGCGACGCTTTTTGGGTCTTTGCCAGCAGAGTATTGATAATTTCAGTCTTCTCGACCTGCCGCCGGATGTTGCGCAGGCAATTTTAGATTCCCGGGCAAAATCCATGCAGGCATTTTTTGACTCATGGTCCGAAAGCATTCGTGAGAACGCAAAACGGGATAAGGAATCCCATAAGCGTTATGTGAACAAGAAGAAAGATAATGCATCCACATTTGATCCGGCTAAGGCTCGCCGCAATCTGCGTTTGACTTTGACCAAGGCCAAAGGGCATATCGGTACGGCTTACTGGCGAGAGGCCACCGACGCTTTGCATCCCTTTTCCAGCCATCAACACACCGACGGATTGGATCGCAAGGAGCAAGAGAAGCTGCTTTCCCGACTCGAGGATATTGGTGAACGCTTGGCAAAGCTAAGTCATCAAGGCAAGGCACTTGCCCAACCCAATACGGGCGGCGTATCCTTACGTTCTTCGAACAAAGTCTAATCTAAATATTTAAGAAATTGAGAGCCGCGCTAATGTACGTGGTGGCTTTCGCCTTTTTCTTCCTCAGCCTTTTTATCGGCTTCTGCCTGCACATCATCTGACTCGGCATTATCCGCAAGTTTTGCAAAATAATCGCTGGGGTTGTCCAGGTCGAGGGCGTGTGTGATCACCTCATCCATATGTTTGACGATATGATAATTCATCACTTTGGCAATGGATTTAGGGATATCTTCAAGATCTTTTTCGTTTTCAGATGGGATAATCACATCAAAAATTTCAGCACGGTGGGCGGCCAGGGATTTTTCCTTTAAGCCACCGATAGGCAGCACCCGCCCACGCAAAGTTATTTCACCGGTCATGGCGACATTGTTTTTGATCGGTATCTTTGTGAAGGCCGAAACCAGTGCACTGGCAATGGTGATGCCGGCGGAAGGTCCATCTTTAGGCATTGCCCCTTCAGGGACATGAATATGCACGTCGAGACTCGAATAAAACTCATCATCCAAGCCCCAGGTTTTTGAGCGCGAGCGTACATAGCTCATGGCGGCTTGAGCTGATTCCTGCATGACCTCGCCAAGCTTTCCTGTGACATGTAACTTGCCTTTGCCAGGCATCGTGGTGACTTCAACCTGTAGGACCTCTCCGCCCATAGAAGTCCAGGCGAGTCCGGTGGCCATACCGATTTGCGCGTCGTTCTCTTTCTTTTGGGTTCTGTGTTTTTCTATGCCCAAGTATTCGCGTATGCGTTTTGGTGTGATCGTATAGGATTTTTCTTCCTTAGACTTGACCACTTCGCGGGCAATCTTACGACATACGCTGGATATTTCACGCTCCAGCGTTCGCACACCTGCTTCACGAGTGTAGTTTTGAATGATTTTGCTGGTCGCGCCCTCGTTCCATTTAATCTTGTCAGCATTAAGACCGTTTTCACTGATTTGTTTGGGAATAAGGTATTCTTTGGCGATGCATAGTTTTTCCAGCTCCGTGTAGCCGGAGAGGCGAATGATTTCCATTCGGTCCATAAGAGCCAGGGGAATGCCTTGGATATTGTTGGCGGTACAAACAAACATGATCTGTGAAAGGTCGTAATCAAGATCCAGATAGTGATCGTTGAAGGTATTGTTTTGCTCCGGATCTAAAACCTCGAGCAGAGCAGAACTTGGATCGCCACGAAAATCAGAGGACATTTTATCGACTTCATCGAGGAGGAAGACAGGATTGTTGGAGCCCGCCTTTTTCAGGCTTTGAATGACTTTACCGGGCATGGCGCCAATATAGGTGCGACGGTGGCCGCGTATTTCAGCTTCGTCCCTAACTCCACCCAGGGACAAGCGCACAAATTTTCGATTGGTGGCGCGGGCGATAGATTTGCCCAAAGAAGTTTTTCCAACCCCCGGAGGGCCGACCAGACAAAGAATGGGCCCCTTAACTTTATCAACGAGTTTCTGTACAGCAAGATACTCGAGAATACGTTCTTTAGGCTTTTTAAGGCCGTGATGATCGGCCTCGAGAATTTCTTCCGCTTCTTCGATTTCGAGTTTGGTTTCAGTTATCTCCTCCCAGGGCAAAGCCAGGCACCAATCGATATAGTTGCGTACCACTGTGGCTTCTGCGCTCATGGGGGACATCATCTTGAGCTTTTTAATTTCCTTAAGAAGTCGTTCCCGGGCTTCGTCTGAGAGGGATTTTTCAGCGATTTTATCTTCTATTTCCGACAATTCGGATTTGATGTCGTCCCGATCCCCTAGCTCTTTTTGAATCGCCCGCATTTGCTCGTTGAGATAATATTCTTTCTCCGTGCGCTCCATTTGCTTTTTAACGCGGGAGCGAATTTTGCGCTCGACCTGTAGGATTTCAGTCTCGGCCTGGATCAGTTCGCACAGTTTTTCCAGCTGCTTTTCCGTGCCGTTCATTTCCAGCACCATTTGCTTATCCGCGTGTTTTAACGGCAGATGGGCGACAACGGTGTAGGCCAATCGTTGCGCATCGTCGATTTGTTTAATGCTATTGACCACATCCGGTTGCAGTCGTCGTGAGATGCGTGCGTAGTGCTCGAAGACTTCGTGGATGGTGCGCTTAAGCGCCTTGGCTTCAGAAATCTTCGTTTCTTTTTGCGGATAATCTTCCACTTCGACATGGTAAAATTTATCTCCAGGGAGAAACTCCTTAATGCGAACCCTGTTCTGGCCTTCAATAAGAATTTTTACTGTGCCGTCCGGTCGTTTGATATGCTGCATGACGATACCGATCGTACCAATTTCACAAATATCTTCGGCCTTCGGCTCGTTGGTTTTGGCTTTTTTCTGGGCGGCTAAGACCAGTTGCCGTCCCTCTTTCATGGCCTCGTCAACGGCCTGAATCGATTTTGCTCGCCCTACATAAAGGGGCACCATCATATGAGGAAAAACCACAATGTCGCGTAAGGGTAAAAGAGGTAAGGTTTTCTTTGTCATGATAAGGGTCGTTCCTAGTCTTTATTGGTCGAGATATACGAGGGGCAATACTACGCAAAGCAGGGGCCCTTGCAAGCTAAATCATTGTTCAGAGGATATTAACAGATCGGTGGCCAATGAACCAGAGCTTAGCCGACCTCTTTTTCTTCACGATAGACGATGAGTGGTTGCTCGCTCCGGGTGATAACTTCTTCTGAGATCATCACACCGCTGATTTCAGGTCTGCTGGGGATGCTGTACATGATATCCAACATCGAGCTTTCGAGTATGGAGCGTAGACCCCGGGCACCGGTTTTGCGTTCGATAGCCTTTGCGGCGATAGCATTCAGAGCGGCTTCTGCAAAGGTGAGTTCAACCTCGTCAATGGCAAAAAGCTTCTTATACTGCTTTGTCAGCGAGTTCTTAGGCTCTTTGAGAACCCGGATAAGTGCATCCGCATCCAGATCTGCCAAGGTAGCAAGAACAGGCAGGCGACCAACAAATTCCGGGATAAGACCGAATTTTAGAAGGTCTTCGCCGCGGACTTTGCGCAAAATTTCACCAATTCCACCCTTGTCTCGCTTGGCCGGTTCGGAACCAAAGCCGATAGACTGCTTGCCTTCCCGCTGTTGAATGATTTTTTCGAGGCCAGAAAAGGCTCCGCCACAAATGAAAAGAATATTCGTCGTGTCCACCTGTAAAAATTCTTGCTGTGGATGTTTTCGACCACCTTTGGGTGGAATGTTTGCGGTTGTCCCTTCAATGATCTTCAGTAAGGCCTGCTGTACACCTTCCCCGGAAACATCACGGGTAATAGAAGGATTTTCGCTCTTACGGGCGATCTTATCGATTTCATCGATATAAACAATTCCCCGTTGGGCTCGCTCAATATCTCCATCGGCGGCTTGCACAAGATTAACGATGATATTTTCTACATCTTCACCGACATAGCCCGCCTCTGTGAGGCTGGTGGCATCGGCGATGCAGAAAGGCACGTTCAAGATCTTCGCTAAAGTTTGGGCGAGTAATGTTTTCCCGCAGCCGGTTGGCCCGACAAGCATAATATTCGATTTTTGCAGCTCCACATCATCGATGTCCGCCGGGCAATCGATTCGCTTGTAGTGATTATGCACTGCGACGGAGAGTACTTTTTTGGCATGCTCCTGGCCAATCACATATTCATCAAGAATAGCTTTGATTTCAGCGGGTTTGGGGATGGGATCAGAGGATTTTTCGCTTTCTTCAACTTCCAGTTCTTCCGCAATAATATCATTACAGAGGCCAATACACTCGTCGCAAATATATACGGTTGGGCCGGCGATGAGTTTGCGCACTTCTTTTTGATTTTTTCCGCAGAATGAGCAGACCAGCGAATTTGTTGTGTGATTTCGACTAGGCACAAAAAGCTCCTTAATATCCCCTTAAAATAAAGGGGAATCTCGCGTTCAAGGCTACAGCCACATTCTTCCCCAACTCTAGCCGGAGCGCAAGAAAACTTGTTTAGATTCCGAAGCTATCGTCGAAATCACAAGAAAATTTAAGATTTTGTGTCACTTTTTGGGCGTTTATCGACGACCGAATCAACCAAGCCGTACTCTTTGGCTGCAATGGCGGACAAAAAGAAGTCACGATCGCAGTCATCCCGCACCCGATCTTCGTCCTGGCCGCTGTGTTTTGAGAGCAGGGAGATTAAAAGCTCTTTAATCTTAATGATTTCTTTGGCCTGTATCTCCATATCGGAGGCCTGGCCCTGGGCGCCGCCTAAGGGTTGGTGAATCATGACGCGGGAATTGGGCAGGGCGTAACGTTTGCCCTTTTCTCCCGCGGCAAGCAAAACTGCACCCATACTGGCCGCCTGTCCCATGCATAGGGTGGAAATCGGCGCCTTAATATATTGCATCGTGTCGTAGATCGCCAAGCCGGCGGTTACGGAGCCACCTGGGCTGTTGATGTAGAGATTAATTTCTTTTTCAGCATCTTCCGATTCGAGAAATAGAAGCTGAGCAACAATAACGTTGGCAACATCGTCGTTGATTGGTGTTCCAACAAAAACGATACGATCTTTCAGCAATCTTGACCAAATATCGTATTGACGCTCACCGCGGTGGGTCTGTTCTAAAACGAATGGAACCTGGTAGGGCATGATGACCTCTTTTGTTAAGCTGTTTCTTCCTTGTCTTCGCTTAGATCGGCGTTTTCAAGTAAAAAGTTAAGCGTTTTATCTTCAATTATACGAAATTCAATATGTTGTCGATTTTCTGGCTTGTTGTAGTAGGTCTTGAGTTGCTCAGCATGTTCGCCCGCATTCGCAGCCATCTTATCGATTTCAGCGCTCACCGCTTCTTCATCTGGCTCGATCTTTTCCTCTTCGGCAATGGCATCCAAAAGCATGCCAGCCTGCACCTGAAACCGCGCTTCACCTTCATTCTCCTTGGTTAGGGACTCAAGCTCTGCAGCGGGCAATTCGAAGTCCGGTCCAAACATCTGCCGTGCACGCATGGTGGCGCTTTGGGTAAGCTCTGCGGCCCTGCTTTTAACCATGGACTCAGGAACTTCAAAGCTGTTGGCGGTAACCAAAGCTTCGAGTGTGCGGCGCTTCTTGGTGCTTTTTTGCTCCTCTTCATGGCGTTCCGCAATGCCTTCTTTGATCTTATCTTTCAAAGCATCAATATTTTCCTCGCCTAAATCCTTGGCGAAGTCATCATTGAGTTCAGGAAGCTCTTTTGTTTTAAGCTCCTTAAGGGAGACTTTAAAGGTAGCATCCTTGCCTGCTAGATTTTTAGCACCATATTCTTCTGGAAAAGTCAGGTGAATGGTTTGTGTGCTTGGTACTTTGCAGCCTCGTATTGTTGCTGAAAATTCCGGGAGATAATGATCTTTTCCGATTTCTATTAAGGCATTCTCGGCGCTGCCACCCTCAAATGCGATTCCGCCCATGGTGCCTTCATAATCCATGACCACCGTGTCCCCATCCTCCACAACATCTCGAATCATCAAGGGTACAAGCTGCGCACTTTGCTTTTGCAGATTTTCCAGTTCTTGATCAACGAGCTCCGCAGGATCTTTTGCCTTAGGCAGTGATATTTTTAATTTCTTATAGTTCTGCAGCTCTACTTTTGGGGGAATATCAAAATGGGCGGTATAGATGAACTCAGCCCCTTTTTCGAGTGCGCCTGGGTGCACATGGGGCATGGCAACAGGAGTTAGTTTTGTTTCCGCCAAGGCTTTAAAAAGTGTGCTATCGACAAGCTTTTCCCGCACCTCATGGGAGAGGCGTTGCCCAAAACGTTGCTCGATAACCTTTTGTGGTACCTTCCCGGTGCGAAAACCTGGAACGCTCGCTTTCTTAGTGAAGTCCCGATAGACGGCGCTAAATGCGTCTTCAACAGTTTCTACTGGCAGGGTGACTTTAATCTCGCGGTGATATGAGCTTTTCTCTTCAACTTGTACGTCCATGTTATTCCCCATTAATTATTAGGCAGACTATTCTTGCACGAGCAGCGGCTTTACCACTTGCGGTTGTTGGGGGTCAATCCTGATCTGGCTGAAAAGCGCTATTGGGGCGCATATTCAGGGGTAAGAACTCCCCCTGAAATGATCAATTTAAAAGCCTCATCGACGGACATTTCAAGGGGTATGGCGTCTGCCTTTGGCACCAGAAGCAGCCAGCCACTGGTTGGATTGGGCGTGGTCGGGACGAATACGGAAATCATTTCCTGGTCGAGTTTTGTGGCTATTTCTCCTTTCGTATCGGCAGTGAGCAAAGCCAGCGTCCACAGCCCTTTGCGTGGATACTCAACCATAACAACCTGTCGAAAGGCGGAACCTCCGGAACTGGAAAAAGTATCAAGAAATTGGCGAACCGCAGAATAGACACTACGCACCACCGGAACCTGCATAAGGATGCGTTCAAACCAGGCGAGGAGCTGCTTACCAATGACAGTACCACCAACCAATCCGATGAGGTAGATAATGATAAGGGTGAAGAGCAGGCTTAAGCCCATGCTTAAGTATTTTACCGTGGCGGTATCGATGAGCGCACCCAGGCCAAAAGAGGAAATCACTTTATGGATGATTGGGGTTAATGCGGATGTGGTTTGAATGACAATAAATTTAACCACCCAAAGCGTGATGGCAATAGGGAGAATTATCACCAGCCCGGTGATAAAGGTTCTTTTGGTGCGTTTTTTCATACGGGTTCCGTTGGTCGTTTAGGAATCGCTTTTAGGGCGGCTTTGTTGTTTTTGCTATAGACTTTAAAGAACACATCTTCGCAATTATGTTTTTGCATAACGGATTTCTTCGTTTTGGTGATGCGCTCTTCAAACTTTTCATAGGTTAGATTCGCGATTGATTCACCGCATGCCCGGCGCATTGCAATAAATTCATGATAAAGTTTATTGAAGTTTTTATCCGTTGAGGTTTTACCGGTAGAGCCGCTGGACTCCGGATCAAAAGCGGGCATTTGATGGGTGCCCAGCGCTTTTCCTTGGTGTTCTAAGGGCAGGGCATTGTCTTTTTCTGTTTCAGCATTTTCGTCAACCTCTAACTCATTTTCAAAAACATCCGTGAGCCTTGAGCCTTCCTCTTTTGTGTTCTCTGGCTTAAAGGCGGGGAGCCCGTCGGCGAGGGTTTTACTGATTCTCGGGGTTTCAAGGCCGCTAAATTCCTGTTCCGAGAGTTCTGCGGGGGCCTGATTCGGATTGGTTTTAATGATTTCATCGAGCTTCTTAATGGCTGTTACGCTTCCGGGCTTAGGCATTCTCTCTACGAGTTTATTGGCCAAGCGCCCCAGTCTGTTGAGTTCAGGATCGAGCTCGTGCACCGCCAAGTGTTTATCGTCCGGCATGCCCTGATGCACTCTGCCGAGAAAGTCTGATATATGTTCGATTCCCCAAAGTAATTTGGTTCCCGTATTGAGGATTAGACTGGATGCAACCAGCCAGAGCATAAGACCGAGTAGAATGATGGCCCATTGGTAGGCGATAATTTTCTTTACGATGTCACCACTATCGTCGTAGATGAATGCGCGCATATGTGGGTGCCCAGGTAGAGCGGCTTCGATAACAGATAAACCGAGTTTTTGTGTGTCGATGAATATGGGTGCAAGTTTTATCGAAGAAATGACCGGTAGCCCGGGGCGTTCGATATTAGAGGGGAGGTGGAGGGCTAAGTCTTTTGGCTTAAGTGCTTCCAGGGAGATCTTTTCCGGTAGCTCTCCAATAATGTTATCTCCCACCAACAGAAAAGAGTTTATATTGGTGATGGCTGGGGCATTTTTGAGTTGTTCATGCATAATGATGGCCGCAATGACTTTATTTCTTAACATGAGCTTTGTGGCACTGTGCCGATAGACATTTCCCAGCCAAGTCTGTGTGCGAATCTGAGGAGCTCCGTTCAGCGCTTTACCGACAAAGGCCCAGGGCTTTTTGTTTTCATCGCTTTCGCCTTCATTAAGTTTCGATAAGTTGATGGTGCCACTGCCGGCGGGTAAACTTTCGGTTTCGCTATAAAGGATCACACCTGCGGGGGTTACGATGGTGAACTTTTCGATATTTGGGTGATTCTGTTTTACCCGGGTTAATCTTTCGCTCAGCAATCCACGCTGCTTCGTTAAACGTTTTTCAAGTCGTAACTTCTTGCGTGCACCGGCTTCGTCATAGCGCTTTTGGGAAATGATAACCCGCCCGATGTCCTGGATAAGATTTTGGTTGCCCGCGATTGCCATTGTTTGTTGGATGAATTGACGTTCCTCTTCAAGGAGGTTGACGCGCAGACTTTCAGTTTGAGCTTTGAGGAGAGCCTGCTTGAGTTGTGGATAATCCGCGCTGAGGGCGGATGTGCGTTGCAAAATTAAAACGATAACAGCCGCAAAAAATAAGGTGCATAGGAGCCATGCAATTTTGCGCTGTTTTCTCATGATAGAAGTATCCCGCCAGTTTTTACGCCAAACTATGGGCAAATACTAAACCGTTTTATCTCAAGATAAAGTTTTTTGCCTAAAGTACTTAAGTTTTTAGCTTTTCTACGTGAGTTTTGAGATAGGTGGTGAGTCTGTCCTGTGCTCCGTCCGGTATGCTGTGCTTGAGTACTTGATTGCATAATTCGGTTGTTTCTTCGTAAGTTCCTAAAAACGCGGCCAAATTGGGGTTTTCCCGGAGTAAGGCGGAGAATTTTTCCCGATCCTTAGGCGGCAAGGCCTCAGAGCAATAATCGCCGATCAGCTCGATAAATTTAGCGTTATCCATGGGGATGCTCCTTGAAATAGGTATCAAGTTGCTCCCGAATATAGAGTCTCGAGCGATGCAGTCTTGATTTGACGCTGGCCACGGTTAAGCCGAGTGTTTGTGATATGTCGTCGAGGGACATGCCTTCAACATCTTTGAGAAGCAGTACAACCCGATATTTTTCCGGAAGCTCCGCCGCAGCATTTTCAATAAGAGTGCGAATTTCAGTGTTGAGATATTCCTTTTCCGGACTTCGGGGCCATTTTGCAACATTCTCCAGCGGAGCCTGGTAGCCCTCTTCAAAGCCAAGCCAGCCATCCTCCACAGCGATACACGGTTTGGTTGTTTGTCGGCGCAAGCGCATTAACGCTGTGTTGGTTGCGATTCGATAGATCCAGGTTGAAGCTGAGCTCTTGCCTTTAAAGGTATAGGCCTTTTTAAATACGGTGAGAAAGATCTCCTGACAGGTCTCCTCTGCCTCGGCGCTATTTTTGAGCATTCCCATGCTCAGCCGATAAACTCGATCCCGATAACGGCGGACGAGCTCTTCGAAAGCCGCCTCATCACCTTGTTCCACCAGGGCGAGTAACGCTTCGTCAGAAGCCGGTTGCACTTCTTCACTTTGTTGGGCCTGCGTCATGATGCCGCTTGCAATAACACGATCCGGGGCTTTAGGGCAACTTTTCCAGGGCGGCTTTTGCCTTTTGATAGGTGGTACTTTCGGGGGAGGAGATTTGCATGACCAGTTGCAGATCGCGCTTAGCAGAGGCCGGCTCGGCGCTATTTTGCGCCTGATTTAGGAGTTTTTTAGCTTTGGTCTGCAGCTCATCCATTTTTCGCTGGGCCAGTCGGTGCTGGGGAAATATGGTGAGGGCAGATTTGAGGCTTTGGTAGGTGCTGGCCAGATTACCCGATAGATTGGCCTGGATGCCGGCGAGGCAATGCATATCAGCGATTTTTTGTCTGATGTTGATGGCAAAGGAACTCTCCGGATCTGCCAATTCTAAGGTGTAGCGATAAATTTCATTAAAGATTTTCAAGGCAACAGCGGGACGTTTTAATCGGTGTTGCTCCAGCGCTCGGGGTAGAATTTCTTGAATCTTCACCAGGGTATCGTGAACCTTCTTGGCACTGGCGTTAGTTGTGCCGCTAAGCAGAGCAATAGCATCGTTAATTTTATTGTCCGCAAACAAAGCCTTGGCTTGAATCACCGTGCTCAAATGGCTGGAAGCCAGCGCACCTTTGCTCGTGTTGCTCTTTGGGTTTTCTTTAGCCTCTTGTTGTTGCTCCTGAGCTCTTCTGCTTTGTTCACCGCGGATTCTTAAGGCCTTGGCCTTGAGTCGATTGATCCCTGCTTCTTTGGGCCAAACTTGGCTCATGTCACTGAGTTTTTTGATGGCATTTTCGACTCGTCCGCGATCGATGCGCTTCGAGATCGATTTGAGAACGCCCGGAATGGCGGCAGGTATTTTTTCCTGAAGCTTTCTTGCATCCGCTTCGTAGACCGAATCTTTAATTTCTTTGCATTTGGCAAAACTGCTACCTAGGAACTCTCGCTCAAAATCTCTTTGCGCTTCATTATAGATACGCATCATTTCTTTTTCGTGTTTAATGCGTTCGAGATAGCGTTTGCTGCTGGTCTGGTTTTTATCGAGTGAGGCCAGAATGAGAAACTTTTGTTCAGCTTCTTTCCATTTTTTTTCCTTAAATCTTTCTATGCCGTCGTAATAGGTTTGAGTAACCAGTGCTTGATGCGCTTGATCTTTTTTCTGGTGCCTTTGGTACATAATGATTCCCAGAGCCGACATGGCAACAATAAAGATGCAGGCACTGATAATCATATATGTGAAGTAAGGCTTCGTTGATTTTAAAGCATGTTGTGGGCGGTGAGCTGCAAGAGAATCGGCATCTTCGGCGGCTGCCCCCGCTGCTTCATTTTGCGCCGCGGCACCCGTATCTTGCTTTTCCTGTGATTTAAAGACGTCGCCGATTTCTAAAAATCGAAATGTTGCTTTGCCAAGAGTGAATTCATCACCGGAGCGTAAACGGTTTTGACTTATTTTTTGGCCGTTAACGAATGTGCCATTACCGGAGCGTTGATCAACAATCATAAAGCCATCCCGGTCTCGTTGAATCCGCGCATGGTTGCGAGAGATAGAAGCATCTTTGAGAACAATATCGTTGCTGGAGCCTCGCCCAAGAGATGTTTGGGGGTGAACAATTTCAAACTCTTTCGAGCTATCCTTACCCTTTAAACCGATCATTCGGGCGGCGTGTTGTTTTTTTACCTTTGCTTCCGATTTGGGCGATGCGGCTGGGGATTCCGCCGTGTCGTATACGTCGGTACCTTTGCGAGCGTAGGATTTTTCCCAAACCTCTTCGGGAATCATTTTAACATCGCTTTCCCCAGTAATGCTTTTCCAGCCGGGCTGACTTTGATCCAGGTCATCCCAGTCGTCTTCTTCCGGTTTGAGGGAGCTTACGCCCGTGGGGATCTCCAGGCCTGGTGAGGTGTTTTCGCGATTCATTAAAGAGTCAGAAAACTCAACGTTGATTGGACCATCACCCAATCTGGAATCTTCCTCTGGAAGAAGTCGATCAACCTCAACGTCTTCCTGCAGTAGAGTGGATTCGCTGGCGCTGGCTTCCTTAGGGTTAGTGGTCGGACTTTCTTCGGGGCTGGGGGAGTCCTCAACGATATCTTCCGTAGCGGAGGTTTCTTCCGGCTCTTTTGCAGCTTCCGCTTTGCTTTGTGCATAATTCATAAAGCGCTCGGCGATTTCCGGATCGATGATGGTATGCTCCGGATTAGAAAAGGCCTCTTCGTCGATCATGGTGGGGGCGGAAAAGAACTTATCGTTTTCTTCCCCCTGAGCTTTCTTCTGCTCTGGCTGCTTGTCAGCAGATTTTTTTGGCTCTTCTTCGATGAGTGAAAAATCATCATCATCAAGAGTAATCGGTTTGTCTTTATCGGCCATCGGATTTTGAGTTCTGCTTGTTCTTCTGCTGGTTATGGTATTGTTTTTACACGATAATGCAAATTGTCCGCTAATTTAAGGGTTGGTTGCAAACCCAGGAATTGGGAGAGTATAGTCTTTAATTCTATATACTTAGCTCTATGCGGCGAAGGATCTCGTTGAGGGTCTCCGGGTTTGTAGCAAAATTTAATCGAGCAAAACCTTTTCCGGCCTTGCCAAAAAGGTGTCCGGAAGAAAGGGCAACCTTGCCCTTGCGCAAAAAGTATTCTGCCGGTTCTTCCTGAAGTTCCAGGCCGCGACAATCCAGCCAGGCCAAATAGGTTGCTTCCGGTAGATGTGTCCGAACTTTTGGGATGTTTTCCTGAATATAATTTTTTACCCGATGTCTGTTTTGGTCAAGCAGTTCTAATGTGTTTTTGAGCCATGGATCTCCGGCTTGCCATGCGGCCAAAGTGGCTTGAATACCGAAAATATTTAAACCACCACGCATTTGCCACGGCCGTAGGGCAAAAGCGTTTTGATGCTCTTGCGAGCCAAAGGCCATGAGGGCACAACGAAAACCGCCCAGATTAAAAGCCTTGGTTGCAGATGTCAGCGTGACTGTTTGTGCTTCGACTTCAGGGGATAGGGAGGCTGTTGGAATATGCTTATTGCCCGCATAGATGAGCTCGGCGTGTATTTCATCGCTTAGGATGAGTAGGTCGTTTTGCAGGGCGATCTTTGTAATATTTTCCAGCTCATCTTTGCTAAACACCCGACCTGTTGGGTTGTGGGGGTTGCAGAGCAAAAGCATGTGGGCATTTTTTGCCGCTGTTTTAAGATCCTCCCAGGGGATCTCATAACGATTATCCACTTCCTTGAGAGCCAGCTCTATGCATGGGCGATCAAGTATGTCACCGACTTCAAGAAAAGGGGGGTAAATCGGAGTAAGGGTTAAGAGTGTTTCTCCCGGCTGAGTAAAGCATTCGACGGCGTGAAAGATGGCTTGCACAGCATCTTGAAAGTAGATGAGTGGTAGATCTTTTGGCGTCCAATTGAACTTTTCCTGCATGCGCAGGCTGAAAGCTTCACGCAATGTCTCATCAAGCTTAAGGGATGGGTAGCCACTGTCCGAATTGTCGATAATCGTCCTTAATCTCTCCTGGATGGGTTCCGCCAATGGGAAATCCATTTCCGCCACCCAGGCAGGCAATACATCCGGTGCATAATGATCCCACTTGATGCTCTTGCGTTTTGACCATTTATTGGTGTCAGTGGAGGCGTTTTTCGACATGTGTTTCTACTGTGGATTGTGGAAAATTTTTATTCTACACTGCTATAACGCAGATTCATGGAAAAGATAAGATACGAAATAGATCCGCGGGTGATTAGGGAGTTTGAGATCGGTGTTGATGCGCTTTTTGAGCCAATTCGCATCGGTAATATAAATAAGACGATTCTGGTTTCCGATGCGGGCAACAAATATATCCTACAAGAGCTTAATCCGATTTTTAGCCCGGCAATTCATTTTGATATTTTAGCGGTAACTGAATATTTAGATGTACATGGATTCTTGACGCCCAAACTAAAGAAAACGTCGGCGGGAGATTTATGGTTAACAGATGAAAAAGGGCACGTATGGCGTATGTATAATTATATCGCGGGTGATATTCACTCGCGGGCGCCATCCACAGAGTTTTGTTTTGAAGCAGGTCGTTTAGCGGGACAATTTCATCAATGCTTGGCTGGACTTGACTATGAGTTCCAAAACAATCGGTTGGGGGTTCATGATTTTGACCGCCATATTTCTCACCTTAAAGGGGTTATTGAAACCCATAAGCGTCATCAGAATTATGACAAGGTCGCTGATTTAGCGTCAAAGATTTTAAGAAAAGCTGAAAATCTTGCAGTCCATGTTCCCGGAGAAAAACATGTTGCTCATGGTGACTTGAAGTTGAACAATTTTGTTTTTTCTCCAACAGGGGAAGCGCTTTGCCTTATCGATCTTGATACGCTGGGGCCGATGGATTTACTTTTTGAGCTGGGTGATGCTTTCCGTTCATGGTGCAACCCGGCGGGCGAAAATGCTTTAACAAGTGAGTTCAATATTGATTGCTTTAGAGAAGGTATTCATGGCTACTGGTCGACGGCAGCTAGCCTCTGGAAAAAGAATGATTTTGTACGGGTGCCTTATGCGGCAGAAAGGATCTCACTGGAATTATCAGCTCGCTATTGCGCTGATGCTCTTGAAGAGTCTTATTTTGCCTGGGATCGGGAGAAGTACGCAGCGGCGTCCGAACATAATCTACAACGGGCCCTTGGGCAGTACAATTTAGCAGAGTCCGTATCTAAAAAAATGGGAAAAGCGCAGGAGATTGTCGAAGCTCTACTCGTAGAGTAAAACTTTATCCCGAGCTTCGTTATAGGTTGTCAGCGAGTGCTCGCTAAGGGACCAAACTTTTTCAAGGGGCTCTCCATTGTCGATGGCTTGTCGCACCACAGCTGAGCCGGTGAGCAAATCAATCGCAGGCACATCATCACGAAACTCGTACATATCACTTCGCCATTTGAAATCTTCCGGATAGAGTTTACGCAGCGAGTAAAGAAGGGCTAATCCTGTGCGATAGGCATGAAAGCTATTACGATCCCTGACGTGAATCTGTAATGCTCCACAAATTTCTCCCTGATGCTTGTGAAAGGTGGGCATAATTGTACATGGGCGAAAGCTAACGCCAGCCAGATCGCAAC
>CAXGWX010000002.1:0-61618 GCA_964013445.1 uncultured Bdellovibrionales bacterium
CACCCCCAGCAGCGATGATCGAACCTTGCGGTTTTGCAAGGTAACGGTGCATAATCTCTTGTTCTGTTTTTCGAAAAGATGCCTCTCCTTGCTCTTTAAAGATTTGTTCAATATTTTGACCTAAGTGTTTCTCAATCTCTGAGTCTAAATCAACAAAGTCCATCCCGGCTTTTTTTGCCAGAAGCGGCCCGACTGTTGATTTTCCGGCCCCCATGAAACCAACCAGGACGAGATGAGAAGATTCCATCGTCATAGAGCTTTCGTTAGAGTTGATTCAGTGCTTGTTGGTAGGCTTGGTAATGCTCAGAAATTTCATTCATTGTGATACCGCCAAAACGTTGCAAAAAGCTGTTGGCTAGAGTCCAGGCAATCATTGATTCACAGATAAGAGCGCAAGCGGGCACGGCGCAGGTATCCGTACGCAGAGTATTGGCTTTAGCGTTATTCTTAGTTGCCAGATCAATTGTGTTGAGAGGCTTACCCAAGGTGGGCAACGGCTTCATTACTGCTCGAACCATTAGCTCTGCCCCATTACTTAATCCGCCTTCAATGCCACCCGCATTGTTCGACGCCCGTGGAAACATTCCGTTCGTCCTCTCAGTGGTGACAACATCGTGTGTGTCTGAGCCGAGTTTTTGTGACAAAAGAAAACCATCTCCAAATTCGACGCCCTTAACTGCAGGTATACCAATAATGGCTGCCGCAATTTTGCTGTCGAGTTTTTCAAACCACTGATTAAAACTGCCAAGGCCAGGGCAAAGGCCTTGGCTACGAATTTCTATGATTCCGCCTAAGGTATCACCGTTTTTTTTCGTTTTTTCAATCAGCTCACACATTTTGGACGTGGCTTGCTCATCTGAGCACCGTAACGAAGATGCCTCTACGATCTTGCGCAGCACGGGGAGGCTGTAATCATTGTTGCTTGCAGTGATTGGCCCAATACTTTTGACATAGCCCACAACATCGATATTAAAGTTGATGAGAAATTGCTTGGCTAAATTGCCAGCAATAACGTAGGGCACAGAGGAGCGGGCACTGGCCCGCTCTACGGCGTCCCGTGCATCTTTCGTAAGAAATTTCTGACAGGCTGCTAAGTCAACATGGCCGGGTCGTGGCCGACTCATAGAGGGGCTTTCATTAGTGATTAGGTTTTCTTCTGGACAGGTGTGCTCTTGCCAGTTTTCATAGTCGTTATTGGGCACGATGATGCTGATGGGGTTGCCGGTTGTCTTGCCTTTTCGGATTCCTGACAAGATTTCTGCAGCGTCTTGCTCTATTTTCATTCTGCCACTGCGCCCAAACCCACTTCTGCGCTGTTTCAGATCCTGCTCTAACGATTGTCGATCGAATTTCAGATCTCGGGGAAACCCGTTTATGATCAAATTTAAGCCTGGCCCATGGGAGTCACCGGCGGTAATTATTTCAAGCATGATGCTTTAGTATGCTGAATTTTAAATTTAAGCCAGCCTTGAGTGCTTAGAAGCTGGAACTTTGCTCGCTTGTGGTATCCATGGCTAATTCTTCGGGAGCAATAAGGGCTTCATTGCGATTGAGAATGCGTGGAGTTATAAAGATCAGCAATTCGCCACGGTTATCTTCGTTTCGTCCCTGCTTGAAAAGCCATCCAAGTACGGGAATTCGTGCCAGAAAAGGTACAGAAGCTAAGCTTTTCGAGGTTGAGCGGGTATAGATACCACCGATAACCGTTGTATCCCCATCTCCGATAAGCACCTGAGTTTGAGCAGATTTTGTTTCGATTGTTGGGTCACCGGAAGCGCCACGAACACCAAAGTTTGGTTCACTTTTATTCGTATTGATGTCCATGAGAATGCTGCCGTCATTTGTTACATGAGGTGTAACTGACAATTGTAGGGCGGCACTGACGAATCTGGTATTTGCTCCGGCAGCAGATACAACAGATACGGGAATGCTTACACCTTGGGAGATGGTGGCTGAGGTGTTGTCCATTGTTGTGATGCGTGGTGAACTAATCAGTCGCCCGGAGCCGGTGTCTTCCATAGCTGAAAGACGGAGATTTAGAATTTCATTGCCATTAGCAGAGCTAAAAATGAACCCTAAGCCACCCCCGACCCCAACTCCAATAGGTGCGGGCATATTGACGGCCCAGCGGCCCGGGTTACCTGTACCGATCGTAGAACCGCCGGAGTCCGCAGCCCCCGACATAATAATGTCTCCAGGAAAGCGCAAGCCGGTGGGATTACCGGTTGCAGCAGTGGCCTGTGCTGTTCCACCCCATTGAATACCGAGCTCTCGTACAAAAGTGGTCCGCGCTTCAACAATTCGTGCTTCAATTAGCACCTGAGGTGTTTGCCTGTCTAAGTGCTTTACCAGTTCGATAACCCGCTCAATGTTTGAACGAACATCTTCAAGGATAATGGTATTCGTTCGCTCATCGACCTGCGCACTTCCTCTGCTGGAGAGCAGAGGCTCCACATGCTTGGCTACCTCTTCAGCTTTAGCGTAGTTGACAGCAATCATTTTAATTAAGGTATCTTCAACCTGCTCGGCGGCTTTTTTACGGGCGAGCTCTTGTTCTTTCTCTTGCTGAATTTCTACCGAGGGTGCAATGCGCATAATGTTGTTTTCCCGCACCTTGTCATAGCCTTTTGTTTTAAGGATAGTTTCGAGGGCTTGCTCCCAAGGAACATTGCGTAAGCGCATTGAAATGGTGCCGGCGACGGCTTCAGAGGTAACGATATTCTCCCCAGATACCTCAGCCAGCAATCGAAGCACGTTCTTGATGTCTGCATCTTTGAGGTCGAGCGAAATTCTTTTCTTACGCGTTTGCTTTGGTGCAGTGTTGCGAGCCAAGGTGGCGGCTTGCGTAACAAAGCCGGCAGTCTGCGGGGTTTGAGCGAGTGTCAATATCTCTTGTGCTTGCTTTTGTGCCGAGATTTCCCAAATTAGCGTTTTGCCAACCCGATAGAGTTTGTAGCTCTCGGGGTTTTTTAGACTGGCGACGATATTAACAAGAGCTGGCGATGTTGACGCTTGATATGTTGCGAGCAGCTGCACGGATGTTTTATAGGCCGACGTATCAAGTGAGCGTTCAAGATCTTGCGGGATTGTTACATTCTTAAGCTCGAGCAACCATGTTTCTGAAGACAGTTTGTCGACTTTTGTTTCAATACCGTCGGGCACAGAAATGATCACTCTTGCCAGATTTCCATCACGTGTAAATCGGATATCTTCAAGGGCAACACTTTTGAGCTCTACCTCTTGGGAGTCTATTTTTATCTCTTCTGTTTTACTGAGCGTGCTTTCTTTACTCTGTGTGATCTCTGCAGCCTTGCTCTTTTTCTTTGGAGCTTCTTTTGGGAGCCGCTCAGCCTTATTTTCGGCCAGCTCTTTGCGTTGAGTTTTCTGCTCTTTTTTGGTGGGCTTGGTTTCTATCTTTGGAAGAGCTTTTTTGACTTTCTTCTTTTTGCGGTTGACTGAGATGTCCAGGCCTGTAGCGACTTTTTCAACTTTTGCTTCGGTTTTTGAAGAGGTGAGATCAAGAACAATGCGTGTATGCTTTTTGT
Organism: uncultured Bdellovibrionales bacterium; assembly: GCA_964013445.1. Classification (GTDB taxonomy): domain Bacteria; phylum Myxococcota; class XYA12-FULL-58-9; order XYA12-FULL-58-9; family JASMKV01; genus JASMKV01. The sequence continues at coordinate 3,546 of CAXGWX010000002.1, forward strand.
GATCTCCCAGTCGGACAGATTTGATTAAGGGATGTTTTATGGCAATGCGCTTGGACTTAAGTTTATTTTTGGTGTCTTCGATGTCGAGAACGAAACGTGGTGGTCTATCGAGCTTAAGTGTGGAGTACTGAGGGTCATTGGTCTGCAGGTGGACGTTGATGCGTGCGTTGTAACCACGACCGGTTGTTTTGATTGCTTTAAGGGTGTTGGGGATTGCTCTTGTTGACGTTGTGGGTTTTGCCTTCCCTTTAGGTTTTGCTGCCACTGTATCTGTCTTTGTTTTCGCTTCTGGAGTAGCCTTCAGAGTACTAGGCTTATCCTTTGCGTCAGCGAGCTTTTGTGCGGTGCTTGACGGCTCGGATGGGGCCCTATCCTTGTTGGGGCTGCTGGAGTTTGTATCGGCAGCCAATGGCCCATTGGCCCCTAAGGCACTGTTTTTGCTGGGTAAAGTTGTTTTGTCGCGAGAGGGCGCTGGAGTGGCTGGACCACTTTTGATGGCAACGAGAACGGCGTTGCCTTGACCTTCAACCTCGTATTCCACATTTTGGCTGAATTGCAGCATGACGCGACCGATGGTGAAACCGTTGGCATTAAATTGTCGCAGGACAACATTCGTTAATACATCATCGTTGGCGAATTCACTGGCTTGAATGTTGGATAGGTCACCACCGGAAATATCAATGACAACGCGAAAAGGATGGTTCAGGCGAAAGACTGTAAAGGTCGGCTTTTGAGCTGTTTTGATCCAGATTTTACGCTCGTTGTCAAAACCTTCAACTTGAATTTCAGAAACCGCGTTGGACTTGTTTGCTGCAAAGGCATTGTTTGCAGGCATGAGAGTTAGAACAACCCAGAGGCAAATCCAGAAGGATGTCGTAAAAGCACACTGGTGCCTGTGGAGGCGCTTGGTTGTTTTCGTGATTTGCTTTCTTAAATCCATATATTCGAAGTTGCTTGTACTACCGATTATTTTGTCCAACAAGGTCGAAATCGGCTTTTGGTAGGGTTAAAGTCTTATTTACACGTACTTTTTTGTTGCCAGACGTACTTGTTTCCAGAGTTACGGTCACGCCTTGCCCTGTGATGCGGGTAACCCGACCCCCATTTCTGCCGAGTCGGGAACCAATACGCAGAATATGCCCGGACCCATTAGGGTCTTCGACCATTGCATGTGGACGACTTGTTCCTGTGATTAGTGCTGTTAAACGATACTGCTCGAGTCTAAATCTTTCAGTTACAGCCCTGGCTCGTCGCTGCCCCGCATCGTCATCCTTTTTTAGCTCTTCTGTTAAATCTTTAAGGTAAGAGCGAAACGGGTCCCGCTTGCCGATTCCAATATAGTGCTTTTGTACCTTTTGCTGGGTTTCTCGTATGGCTTTGACTTCTTTAGTTTGCGTTGGTGCAGGCTTGTCGTCTTTGTCATCCTTGCGTTCCACTTTTTCGATATCACTGCAGCTGAACATCACCAGTGCAATCAGCAGACTAAAAACTATAGAGCCGCGATGGTTTGGGACTGGGCTGAATCGGAGCAGCGAGGTAAAAGGTGAAGAGTGCTTTATCATTGTTGGTAACTGTAGGTCTTAATATCAAAGGTGCTTAGGAGCACTATTTTTTGGTTTTCATGTTTTGGCGAAGTCATTGACAGATTGTTTACCGTAACGATTCGATCAAGTTGCCCAACCGAGTCAATAAAGTTAGCGATTTCGTGATAAGACCCTTCCACGGCCATGCCAAAACTAATTTCCCGAAAAAACTCCTTTTGTTGTTCTGATTTGGGCTGAAAAGTTTGAATAAGAAGTCCGGCACGCCGACCTTCGTTGCCTAATTTGGCCAATAATTGGGGTACGTCTGGATCGTCAGGGAGAAGACTGCGGGCAATGTCGAGATCCTCCTGCAACTTTTTGAACCGCGCCTCATATTTGGTCAGATTGTCTAAATAGGCTTGCTTTTCTGCCCGTTGACTTTCAATTTCTCGATATTCTTTTTCCTTCTTTTCCAAGAGGGCTACTTTGTCCTGGTGAATAAAGTAGTAATAGCCGGCTACGAGCGCTGTTAAAAATACGATTGCAATCACTAAGCGCTGCTTAGGGTTGATGCCTAGGTATATATCGATAATTTTATCCATCTAGTTTGGCACCATATATTTTGCTTGGCAGTTTATTTCCCAGAGAAAGTAGTTTGTGTCGGTAGTTTTTTGCGTAATGACTTTTGCTAGTTTGACGTCTTCGAAGAGTTTGGGATGACGTTTAAGAGTTAAATGGAAATTGGAAATATTCTCGTGAGTCACAGCACCGCCTGAAAGATTAATTCTGCCACCTTTTTCGTCTAAACTCGTAAGCCAAATTTTTTCATCATTGTTGAAGATATTAACCAGGGTATTAAGCATGCGTGCAGGACCGGTCGTTTCTTCGTTGAGCTGTTGGATAACCAAAAGCTTTTGCTCCAGAGTTCTTGATTGGGCTTTAAATTCCTCAATCTTCGCCGCCGATGCTTTAATCTCATTGATTTCATCGCTTAAGGCAAAAATTCGGGAGTCGACATCCACAAGCTTCTTTTCAACAGAGCTACCCCACCAGGAAATGCCCACGATGGTTAGAGTGAGGAGGAGCCCAAAGCCCCCGAGCTCTATCTTAAGATTGCTTTGCCCTTTGCTTTTAGTAACAGGAAGTAAGTTTATTCGGGGCATTAGTTATCCCCCAAGTAACGCAGTGCGAGCCCGACAACGACAGCGGCTGTTGGTGCGGCGTTGGTTAAGTACTCCGCATCTTCTGGATTTGTTTGAATGTTCTTAAAGGGGTTGATAACTTCTGTTTCTACCCCTGTGCCCGCAGCAATGGCTTGTACAAGTCTGGGAAGTCTGGCGGAGCCACCACCCAGATAAATTTTTGTCGGCGCCCCGTCCGCACTGGTGGCGGAGTAAAAGTCGATCGAGCGAAGGATTTCATTGGTGTAGCTATCCGATACAAGTTCGATGGCGGCCTCAGCAGCTTCGTTTGGATTGCTGGTGTCAAATGATAGTTTGAGATCTTCAGCTTCATCGAAACCGATGTTTGCCTGCCGTTGTATTTCTTCCGTAAAGGCATTGCCCCCAATATTTAGATCACGAGTGAAGCATGAGATTCCTTTGGAAATAATATTAATTGTCGTTTTGGTTGCTCCTAAATTGACCAAAGCGACGGTTGCGTCTGCTGCAGCTTCATAATTTCTTTCAAACATGGTCTCCATGGCAAAAGCATCAACATCGCAAATGACTGGCTCAAGGCCTGCTTCATGTAATACGGCAGTATATTCGTTGATCATGTCTTTTTTAGCTGCCACCAGAACGACTTCCATCTGTCCCTGTTGGGCGGCCTCAGGATTAACGATTTGCACATCCAGAAACACATCCTGGATATCAAAAGGAATATACTGTTCCGCTTCCCATTGAATCGATTCGCGCAGTTCTTCAGGAGTCATTTGTGGTAGGGGGATTTTTTTAATAATCACAGAGTGACCCGATACGGAGAGGGCAACCTGCTTGGTGCGAACTTTATGGGAGGCAATGAGTTCTTGTACGGCTTCGACCACCCGCGGGGCATTCATTAGGGCGCCGTCAACAATCGTTTCATTAGGTAAGGGGACCAAACCAAAATGTTCGAGACCAATGCCCTCTTTGCCGCTTTTAAGTTGGCATAGTTTAATGGAGTTTGCTCCAATATCTATACCGACGCACAGCTTTTCGCGTGCCATCGTATTTCCCCTCCGACCTTAGTTTCTATCGTATTTTCAAGAACATGCAAATGTTTGGCATTTTTTCTTCAGCAATTTTTTCATGTTTTTTAGTACTTTAGTGCGTTTTTTTAGAGAGCATCAAAATTCATTGGTTGTGGGCCCGGTTACGACATGATTGGATAGGCTGCAGATGCAGAGCGATGTTTTAAAGGCCTCACGGGATAAGCCGGTAGGGTTGGATTCCTGGCGTGCAGAAGTCTTAAAGCTTGAGCCCCGCGAAATTTTGCAAATTTGCTATGGTTTAGATCCTGTTGAGGACCGTTTATGGCTTTATTTGAACGAATTGCGGCGACGTTCCTCTCAGGAGGCACAGCTTGCATCATGTATTGTTTCTTATGATTTGGCGCGACGGAATAATGAGAGAGCTCGCAGAGAGTTTGCTTATTTGGCTGCGACCATGCGCGAGTTAGCTCGCGATAAAGTCTTGGTGGATAATCTATTAGGGGATGATCCTTATCTGTGGGAACTTTGGGGCTTGGTGCGCTCTCATCTTATACACTGGGATCCGCGTTTACCGGCGGAGTCATTGGAACCGGCGCCTGTAAAAGTTGGCTTTTTGCCGCTCTTGAGTGATGCGGATTTTTTTGACGAGGGATTGCAGGAAAACTTTGACAAATCGCAAAAGGATGGAAATTATCGGCTGCAGTTGGCCCTCAATACATTTTTAGGTTGCGACCCAACCATTCCTTATATTGACCCTAATTCCGGATTTAAGCTGGCGACATCCGCTGATATCGAGAGAGTTGAAACTTTTCTAAAGGAGATAGGATCCCTTGAGAAAAGTTCACCGCAAGCGCGAGGTTTTAAGGTTTTAGTTTTGTTTTTCTACGGCACCCATTTGCGCTCTCAGGATATTTTTGGTGGGATTAACGAGCGCAAGGAGGTTCTGCTCAAGGATGCATTGGAGAGCTTTAACCGCTATGGTGAAGAATTTTGGTCTATCGTTGGATCCCTTGAGCCTCTGCATGAGAGGCCCGGAGTGTGGGATAAGATTGTGGATCTTATTTTAGACTATTGCGATTGGTTGGCTGCAAATAGCTTAAGTCATAATCTGGACGATTATCACGCGGTAAAACGGTTGATGGAACGTCAAAGTGTTGAGCAGGGGCGACGCAGCTCTCTGCGCTCCTAATTTACTTTAGTCACGATATTTCAAGTAGTGGACAATAATGTCTTCGGCAATTTGTTCCATGCTCAAATTGCGAGAGTGGGCAAGTGCTTCCAGGGTCTGCATGTCTTTGCCTTCAAGGTGCAAGAGTAGTCCCTCCTTTGTTTTCTCTTCATCGATGAGTTTTGGTTGGACATCAATCAGATTTGAGTCTGTCTCGTCGTCTTCCTTTTTAAGCATGGGATTTTCAATGTTAACGGAAAGCTCAGAAAGGTCAGATGTTTCCTGGCCCAGCTGGGCTCGTTTGGCTTGCTCGGCGGCGAGTTCGTCCTTGAAGAGTTGCTTCATAAAATTGCTTAGGTGAATATTAGACGGCATGAATTCATGCTCCGCCAGAAAGGTGTCGATATCCAGCTGCATATCAGCTGCCGATTGGTAGCGGTCCTTTGGATTTTTTTCCAGCGCCTTCATGAGAATAGTTTCTGCTTCATCGGGAATATTGTCACGGAAGTAGCTTGGTGGATAAATTTTTCCTTCAATAATGTTGTTCATGATTGCCAAATCGTTGTCGCCGGAAAAGAGCTTAAACCCGGAAAGCCATTCATAAAGGACAACGCCTAAAGAAAAGATATCCGAGCGTCTGTCGACAGTTTTACCGAGAACTTGCTCTGGCGACATACAGCTCACCTTGCCTTTAATCTGCCCAGCTTTCGTTTCATGGATTTGGGTGGCGGCTTTGGCGATACCAAAATCAAGAATTTTAACCGTTCCGGTCCAGGCGACCCGAATGTTCTCAGGAGATACGTCTCTGTGGACAATATTCAAAGGCGCTCCCATTTGATCGGCTTTGGTGTGCGCATAATAGAGGGCCTCGCAGACGTGGCCGGCAATTTTGAAGGCGTATTCTAGGGGAAAAGGAATGCCGGTTAATTTGCTCTTGGGAATAACGGACGACATATCCCGGCCGGGGATGTATTCCATGGCGATAAAGAAAGAATCCTTAATTTTTCCAAGGTCATAAATTTGCACGATGCTTGGGTGATTGAGTTGGGCAGCAAGCTTGGCTTCGCCGAGAAACATGTTGACGAACTCGGGAGATTCGCTCAAATGTGAACGAATTCGTTTGATGACGATTTCTTTTTCGAACCCCTCGACACCCGTATGACGAGCGAGAAAGACTTCTGCCATGCCACCAACGCCAATTTTGTCAATCAGCAAGTATCTACCAAATTTTTCAGACATATTACTTCTGCTAGAGCTTAAGAGAGGCGAGTGGGCTGGGTCAACCACAAGGTAAAAAATATTCAATATTATCGACACTTATCAAGATCAGGGGTGGGGAATAGTTGATTTTTAGGCTTTACGAACTCTTTGGTGGCCTGATAAGGGCTGCAGCATGAATCGGCAGAAGCCAAAAGCAGCGTCAGAGCAGGGCCAAAAGGTATTCGTGGAGACCTATGGTTGTCAGATGAATGTACTGGATTCAGAACTTGTTCAGGGGCAGCTTGCAACCCAGGGCTATGAGTTCGTTAATGACTCCGATGCGGCAGATGTGGTTTTACTCAATACCTGTTCCGTGCGCGAGCTGTCAGAGCATAAGGTTTGGTCTCGCTTGGGCAGGCTTGGCAAGGAGCGTCGTGACAAGGGTAAAGATCCTATTGTTGGCGTACTCGGTTGTATGGCGGAGCGTGAGGGCAAGGAAATTGTTCGTCGGATGCCGCATGTGGATATTGTCTGCGGGCCATCTTTGCTGGACCAGTTGCCTATGCTTCTCAACAATATTCGGCAAAACCGACAAGCCCAATACGCCTTGGCCGGAACCAATACGCGAAGAAGTTCGACGCTGGAGGCGGCTATGGACGGGGTTGAAACCCTCGACCTCTCGAGAGCCTTTTCACCCTATGAAGCGAAAGCACAGGCCTATGTACGTATCACACGCGGTTGTAATAAGTTCTGCTCTTTCTGCGTTGTTCCATATACCCGAGGGCCTGAGGTTCATAGAACACCGGACGCGATTCTTGAAGAGGTTAAGCGTTTGGTTGGTTATGGGGTGAAAGAGGTTACGCTTTTGGGGCAAACCGTAAATCACTATGAACACGTTGATGGCAGCGGGCGTACAAGTTTTGCGGATTTATTGTGGCTTTTACATGAGCAAGTTCCGGACTTGCCCCGTCTACGGTTTATTACATCGTACCCGCGTGATTTTGGCGATGATGCGTTAGATGTTATGGCAGCGGCGCCACGCATTTGTCGCTATCTGCACATTCCGGCTCAAAGCGGTTCGAATACCATGCTCAAGGCAATGAATAGGGGCTATACGGTTGAAGAGTATATGGGCCTGCTTGAAAGAGCTCGGGCACGCATGCCGGATATACGACTGGCGGGGGATATGATTGTTGGTTATCCCAACGAAAGTGCTGCTGATCATCAGGCATCTATCCGCATGTTGGAAGAGGCGCGTTATAAGAGTTGTTTTATCTTTAAGTATTCTCCGCGGCCGGGAACTGTTTCCGAGCGTCGGCTTGAGGATAATGTGCCCGAAGAGGTTAAGCGTGAGCGTAATCAGGAACTCCTGGAAGTCCAGGCGCGGATGAGCCTCTTGAATAATGAAAGCCGCATTGGCCAGGTTGTCGAGGTTTTGGTGGAAGGCAAAAGTAAGCTGAAGAACTCTCCACAGCCGACAGGCGAAGTCAGGCTTGGGTGGCAAACGAATAAGTCAGCGCCTAATGAAAATTTATTACAGTTGAGTGGTCGCACCGCCGGAGATGAAATTGTTGCCCTGCAAGGACCGGAGTCCTTGATTGGGGAAATCGTTTCCGTGAAGGTTGAAAAAGCGACGCCGCTAACTTTACAGGGCAAGCTTGCATCAGACTATTCCGCACTACCTCTTCAAGGTGAGGGTGCAATTGAAAGCAGTGCTTTGAGATCTTGATCGTTAAAACGAATCACACCACCTAAAAACCAGGTTCTTAAGTTTTGATTAAAGGGGTCATCGAGCCCGCCCTGGAGATAAAGGTGATTTGCCAGCTCGAACATCGCAGCTGCACGGAATCTTGGATTGATTGACTTGTTGTCGTCAGGATCGCGGCGGTCGAAGTCAAAAACGTCCAAGCGAAGTTCAAGGTTGTCCTCAAAGACATGAACATTTGTGCCCAGCCCACCGGTGTTTTCAATGATTCCGAAGCGCAAGGTTAAGAACGAGTAGCGCTTTGCAAACTGAGCGGAAAACTTAAGCTCATTAAAAGAGATTTCACTGGTTTCAAGCTTTGTTGTTTCCCCATTTTGCGTCGTTGTAGTGATGGTTCTGCTTCCTCTTCCGCGCGGGTCTGCGACCGCCTCGAGCAAGTAGTACTTATCTGGCTTTGGAATGATGCGCACACCGATGGTGTTCTTGATGGCAGATTGTATTTCTTCATTCTCTTCATCAAAAGGGACCCCATATTCAGAACGCAGCTCTACCTCCGTTTGTAGTTTCGACAAACTGCCGATGAGCTCACTGGCGTCATCGAGGGTTTCTTCTACTTTTTCTGCCAAGCGGGGATCGTTGATCAGCTGTCCGAGTGTCCCTGAGCCCGTATTGATTTTTCTCGATATGCCGGTCAGATGCACGAGAGACTCATTCAGGTTTTCGATGGATTGTCGCAGAGCACCGCGTTCCTCATGAGCCACATCTGCGACCAGCATATCGTTGACGTTCACTGTGATGCTTTCCAGCTTAGAGGATATATTGGCCATATGCTCCAAGAGCCGGGTTAGGTTGCCATGGGGAGCGCCGGAGGCCGCAATGCTTTGGGAAAAATCTGCCAGATTGTCGACAATGCGGTCAACCGCTTCATCATTACGGGAAAGGGTTCCGGCCAGCACACCGGTTGTTTTTTCAATGGCCTCCATTGACGTTTCAACCCGCTCTAAAATTGCTTTGAGTGAGCCTTCTCCTTCCGGCCCGGCCAAAACTTTTGAAAAGTTTTCAGTGATGTCATCCACATTGCCGACAACATCTTTGAGCCGTCCCTGAATCTCATCAATATCAGAGGTACTTTGTACTTTGCCGATGACGCCTCCTGCGACAAGCTTCGGATGGCTCGGATCACCCGGATCAAGATCAAGGCGAAAGTCGCCGAGTAAAGATTCCGCGGCTTTCCTGATAGAGGCGTTCTCATAGATGGAAAAGTCATTCAGAAGTCGCATTTCTACCCGCCCAATCAATCGTCCTTGAGCGGTTTTCACATGTTTGACATTGACTATTTTGCCGACGTCGATGCCATTAATTTGTATTCTGGTTTTCCAGCGGATGCCGCTGGCATCATGAAAATCAGCGTAGAGGTGATAGGTGCTCTCGTCACCATACTTGTCCTTTGTGGTAAAAAGGATAAATGTAGTCAGGGCAATGGTTGAAAAAATAAGGACTGTTCCAACCAGTATGGCAGCACGAGCGTTCATTGTTTTTTAAACCACGTCCCCAGGAATTCCTGGACAAAAGGGTGCGTTGAATTTTTGATCTCTGCAGCTTTGCAATCCTCGACAATGGTGCCTTGATGAATAACCGCAATATCATCGGCGACGTTCAAGGCGCTTCCTACATCGTGAGAAATGACTACGCTGGTTACATTCAGACGAGAACTGGCATCTAAGATCATGCGGTCCACATCGTCGGTTGTCAGTGGATCTAAACCGGTTGTTGGTTCATCATAAAGAACACATTGGGGCTGTAAAATTATTGCCCGTGCAAGTCCCACCCGTTTGCGCATACCGCCTGAGAGTTCCGAGGGAAATTTGTCCTCGATGCCTTCAAGTGAAACAACCTCAAGCGCTTGGGCAACCTTGGAGCTTATTTCCTCGTCGGAATAATTGCCGTGTTCTTCCAGGGGAAAAGCTATATTTTGTCCAACGGTCATGGAGTCGAAGAGCGCCGCTTGTTGAAAGACCATGCCGAACTTTTTTCGGATATCGAGCATGCGCTTCGGGTTGATACCAACAATATTTTCCCCATCCACTTTGATTTCGCCCGAGTCTGGTTGCAGGAGTCCAATAATATTTTTCAGCAAAACCGTCTTGCCTGAGCCGGATGGGCCAAGAATCACCCTTGTTTTACCCCGCTCGACGTTCAGAGAGACGTTTTTGAGCACCGGCTGCTGAGCAAAACTCTTGGAAATGTTGTTTATTTGGATCACGGTTTTCTGAGTATAGCGCCAAAGGGCTCAGGGAAAAATATTCGGACAAAATTTTCCCTTAACCTTCAAAAACAAGCAGAATTGCGGTGAGAACGTAGTCGAGTACGAAAATCGAGATAGAGCCGATAACCACTGCTTGGGTGGTGGCCAGTCCTACGCCGCGGGCGCCACCTTTGGCGTGAAAACCTTTAAAGCAGCCCACGACGGCAATTAAGACGCCAAAAATAAAGGCCTTTTTTATTCCATGGGTAAAGTCAAAGGGATCGAGAAACCACTCGATACGGGAAAGAAAGGCACCCTCATCAATACCTAAGGCGCCGACCGCCACCGTATAGGCACCGATGCCGGATACCACATCAAAAATGACGGTTAAGGCGGGTACCATAATGGCGCAGGCAAAGATGCGTGGAGCCACAAGATAGCCGATCGGGTCAACCGCCATAACCTCCATGGCGTCGATTTGTTCACTGACCCGCATCGTTCCCAACTCTGTGGCCATGGCTGAGCCAACTCGCCCCGTGACCATGAGGGCGGTGAGGACAGGGGCCAATTCCCGTGAGACTGCGAGCATGACCGTCGAGCCCACCATGCTTTCCATGCCGACCTGCTCAAGAGCGGATACGGTTTGTAGGGTGAACACAGCCCCGGTAAAAACCCCAGTTAGAAGAATGATAAAAAGCGAACCGACTCCGACGAATTCAGCTTGAGCGAGAAATTGTTCGACTCTCCACGGCGGGGTAAAGGCCGCGCGTAGGGCTTGCATAAAAAAGCCAAGCATTTGTCCCGTGTCTTCTACTGTTCGCAGGACAAAATTGCCGCTGACCTGGGCAAAGCGAATAGGTTGCTGAACGATTTTTGTGCTCATGGGGACAGGCTTTCATCATAGGTGCGTTTAACGCGGGCAGATATGCCGCAAAGAATTTCATAAGGGATGGTTTCTGCCCATTGGGCCAGTTGCCAGGGGCTTAATTCGTCTTGCCCCTGCTTACCCATAAGCACAACTTCTGACTCTAAGGATGTTGTCGGAAGATGTGTGACGTCTACCAGGGTATGATCCATGCAGACTTTACCGATCACTGGCGCCCGCGCTCCGTCAATCAAAACTTCTGCCCGGTTGGAGAATTCACGTCGGTAGCCGTCAGCGTAGCCGACGGGCAAAACAGCCAATGTTGTTTCTTGCTCAGATTGCCAGGTTCCGCCATAGCTTACGGGCGTATGTGCTGGGATGGTTTTGATATGCAATGGGCTTGTTCGCCAAAGGGTGGCGGGTTGGATGTCGATTGGCGGTTTTTGGGGGCCTAAAGGATTGATCCCGTAAAGAGCGAGTCCTGGGCGCAGCATTGTTTGTTCAGGAATATTCAGATCAAGGGTGGCCGCACTGTTTGAGCAGTGAATGATTTCAGGTTTGAATTCACTTTTTGTGATTTCTTGCAGGGCTTGCTGAAAACGCTCTATTTGTTTTTGGCTATAAGCCATGTCGCCAAGGTCCGCATTGGCAAAATGTGTTAAAACGCCTTGCATATTCAGATTGGGAAAAGAAGCCAATTTTTCTAAAGCACTGGAAAGATCTTCAAGGGCCACCCCAAGTCGGGACATTCCCGTGTCGACTTTAAGATGGTAGTTCAGGGATTTACCCTGGGCGGCGTTGGCCAGCATTTCTATTTGAGTCGTGTTGGAGATGCAGGGCACCAGTTGATGATCAATGATATAGCCATAGGAGTCGGTTGGTGCCGGGCCGAGGACCAGGATCGGACTTTGGATGCCAGCCTCTCGTAAGAGCACGCCTTCTTCGCAGAGGGCGACGGCCAGGTACGCGGGATTTTCCAGGGTAAGAGCTTGGGCAACTTCAATAAGTCCATGGCCATAAGCGTTTGCTTTGATCACCGGACAAAGATTAGCGCCTCCATGTTTGGCGAGGGCTCGATAATTTGCCCGCAGGCGCTCAAGAGAAATATTGAGGGTCGTTTGGCGCAGGGACATGGTGCTCTATTCATCCCTGAGCCAGCCATGAAGTCAAGTTTTGCGCTTGATTTAGTCCTATATATGCAGCCCGAAGCTACCCATTATGGGAATGAGGAACCGCCGCTTGCACTACAGACTCCGATAAACTGACCGGTGCACATCATTGAAGAGATGGCATCACAAGTTGTACCTGATGGGCAGGTTGGCGCGACCAGCTCTAACATAATGTCACAGGTTTGCTGACAGCTCATTGAGCAGTCTCCGCCGCTCATGCATTCCACGCAATTGGTTTGGCTACAAATCGTTCCACCAGGGCAATCACTGTTGCTTGTACAAGAATCACCGGCATTACCGATGGTTTGGTCGGAGCAGCTATGAGAGCTGTCACAGCGACAGCTTGCTGCGCCACCACATTGGCCGGCACAGTCTCCATCGTCTCGACAACCGCTTTGGCACGAGCCTGTGAAGAGTTCGCAGTATTGTCCTGCAGGACATTGGCTATCCTGCGTACAGTCTGCCGTACCGTCAGGAAAGCAAGCCGCTGGGTTTTGACTGGTGTTACAGGAGTAACCTGCGGCGCAGTTACCGCTTGCATCGCAAGGCTCCGGATTAACACAGTATCCGCCCTCACAGACCAGGCTATAAGGTGTACAGTTGTCTTGTGAGCTACAGGCAGTAGCGGGCTGGCAGGTACCGTTGGCACAGTAGTTACCACTTGAACAATCGCTGGCGCTGGAACAGCTGGTTGTTTCAGGCTGGCAGGCACCATTATTACAGGTACAGCCACCGCCCTGACATCCGCTTACGCTGTTACAATCCGCATCGATGCTACAACCGCCAAGATTAACATTATTTGGATCAATACAGGTGTTATCCGTGTTGCACACCCAGCCTGCAGGACATTGCTCGTTGAAATAGCAGTTTGCAGGTGGCGCGGTACAGGCACGGGCCTGTTGATTACATACTTCGCCAGGAGGGCAGTCGTCCGAGTTGTTGGCAGGATCGCACTCTATGTTTGTATAGCAGCGACCGCTGATGCATTGTTGGCCGATAACACCACAGGCTTCGTCAGAGTCACAGGGGGAAGAGCACTGACCTGTTGTACCGGCAGTCCAAGGACTGGCGCTTGGATATTGGCAATATTCGTTAGCGCCACAGTCGTTGTCCGAGCCGCATGAAGATGAAACACAAGCACCGTCAACACAAGAGCCGCTGCCACAATCGGTGTCGGCGCTGCATGTGGTGTTGAGTGTTTGGGTTGGTTCGTTTGTATCGTTGGCTTTGCCTTGGCCCGCGCGACGACCGCCGCAAGCGCTAAGTGTAATGGCCAATGCCAAAATCGTCATATATTTCAAAGTACGTTCCACCATAAAGAAATCCCCCGCTTGTACACATTCTTGCTTTTACAAAAACGCGTAATATTAAGCTTTTAGATGCCAGCATTTACCATTATCGTCGTGATTGAACCGGACGTTGCGTGCAATTGGGAGGGCTGTTGAGCCAATTGATCTTGCGTTCCGGAATGGTCTTTCCTGCGGCGCGAAATTAGCCCCTAGAGAGTTGATTTGTCAAAGGAATTCTCAAAAAAGATGGATCCTCTAAGGGGATTGAGGATCGCTGTGTGCCAGGGCCAGGGCAAAGACCGGAAGCTTGGACTTTGCGGCCAGAGCTTTGGCCGCATGCCTTAAGGTGGCGCCGGTGCTGATGACATCGTCAACCAGAAGAATGGGCCCGGTTTCGGGAATTTTCACTGCCGTGAAAGCGTTTTGCATATTTTCTTCGCGTTTTTGGGCACTTAAGCTGCTTTGGGGAAGGGTTTCCCGCTGCCTTTTAAGGGCATGAACCAAGGGCAAGCGCCAATGGCGAGAAAGGGCTCTTGCCAACACCGCGCTTTGGTTAAAGCCCCGTTCACGAAGCCTTTTTGCCCCCAGAGGAACGGGAACGACAGAGCCGAATTCTGCTTTGCCGGCCCCGATTTCGACATGGCTGAGGATGAGTTCGCTCAGGGGCCTTAGCCAATGTTCTTCTTTGGCAAATTTCACCCGATGGATGGCATGTTGGAGGGGGCCGCCGAAGAGGTAGGGGGCCCAAATCCGTTGCAGGGGACTTTGATTGGTTTTGCAGTGGTGGCAACGTTCCGCCAGGCCGGGACGATCGCAGTGGGCGCAACGTGGTCCGTTATTTTCCTTGAGCATGGTGCAGCAGGAGTGGCAAAACCCAAAGCTGCCGGCGTTTGCGACCGGCGCTTCGCAACCAGCGCAATGCTGTGGAAAAAGGGCTTGGCCTATGTGTTCATGCAGGGACAAGAATCAAGCAGCGTTTTCAAGTTGCGCAATCAGACGCTTGAGCGCATGGTTTGCCCGGTTGAATTCAATTTTTGATTTGGAAGCCTTGTAGATCTCTTTGAGTTTTTTGACGTCACCCTGCTTTAAGCGATGCAGACTTTGAATGGCTGCGATGCGTACCGCAGCTTGCTCATCGCCTACGCTTTTGACCAGGTCTGCAAGAGCGTTATTGGCTTTCAGCCAGCCGAGCTCAAGCGCCGCCTTTTCCCGTACTCGATAGTTGGCGTCGCCCAGCTTGGTTTGCCAACATTCTGCCTTGGCACCGCATTCCTGGGCCGCAACAAGCCGGACTTTTTCTTTGCCAATCGCCGCTTCAAGAGTTTTATTCTTGGCGGCCAGTGCTTCAAGAGCGCTAAGGTTCTGAGCTTCTCCCAGCTGAGTTGCGCCAACCATGGCAACCTTTTGTGCATTGCCCTCGCCGGATTTAGCATAGTCGAGAAGTTTGGTGGCTGAGCCTTTTGCACCTGCTTCAACCAAGGCTTCAACTGCGGCTTGGCGAATATTAAAATCTGTGTCCGCGGCGAGTTTTTCCAAAGTTTTGACCGCGTTGCCTGTGCCCATATTACCTAAAGCAAAGCAGAGCTCGATGATGGCACCGGGGATGCTGGCGAAAATGGGTTCGCGGGTACGATTTTGAAATTTCTTGTAGAGGCCGTTGAGTACCCCAAGAATAGCACTTTCCGCTTCAGTAACGCGCAAAAGCCCGAGCACAACTCCAGCTTTGGCTTCAATGGCCCCTTCCGCGATGGTGCCACCGCTGGGTAAGCGAATTTTTTCAACCTTAGCATTTTCGCGCTTTAAAGTAGTCAGGAGTTTTGGCGCGATCGAGGGTCCGAGTTGTACAAGAGAAAACCGAGCTTCGTTGTAGAATGAAATTCCAGGCACTTCGACATAGAGCATTTCGATAAGTGCATCCGCCGCCTTTGGATCTCCTAAGTCACCGAGGGCTTGAATAGCGGTCTTGCGCAGAAATGGTTCCGCATCGTAGAGAGCGGTTTGTACCAGAGAATCCGTAGCGGCGGGATCCTGAATCTTACCTAAGGCACGAATGATCTGTTCTTTGGCTGCGGGCGCCGCGGTGGCCAACAAATTCATTAAGGGTTGTGTTCCCTCTTTGGCTTTGAGCATGCCTAAGGCTCGGGCAATATTCATATTGGTTCTGTTTTTGATCTGGCTTTTTCGATCACGGCCGGAGCCAACCGCATAATCGATTTGGGCAATGAGTTCATTCACTGAGCTTTTGGCGCCAAGCTGGCCTAAGGTGTAGGCTGCGGTGGGCTGCCATGGACCTTCCTTTTTCAGCCATACCAAAACTGCTTCGGCGCTGCTGGGATCACCCATTTTGCCAAGCTCTTTAAGGGCTTGCTCACGGGTTGGTTTTTCTTCGAGTTGGTCGATCCAGTAGGCTGGGGTGTTCGGATCCGCCGGCTCAGAACAGCCGACAAAGCATAATAAGATAAGACTTAGGGTAACTTTTAAACGCATGGGACAATCCTCCTCAATTCCGATCGCGACATAACGTCAAGGGGGCCTATTGGTCAATGCTTCCTTTTGAGGATTGAGCTTCAATTGCCCATGTGCTAGTTGCCAAGGGGCTGGATCACCAAGGCTTTGTGTGATGTGGCACATAGGATTTGCAGGATGAAAATACTCGGAAAGATAGGGCTGTCTCCAACTTTGGCGCTTTCGCTCCTTTTTATTGGAACGGCTTCGGTGGCTTTTGCGGAAATGACCGCAAATAAGCAGGATGCCTATGTGCAGCGCTTGGTTGATGCTTTGGCCGACGATGAATCTTATAAAGTTCGTTTGCAAGCAGCCGTCTTGATTGGTGGGCAGGATAAGGAAAATCTTTCGGAACCCACATTTAAGTTGGCGGTTCAGGGGCTCATCGGGGCTTCAAAGGCCGATCCTCACTATACGGTGCGGGCTGCTTCGCTTCTGGCTATTGCCAATACCCAAGCGGAGTGGGGGATAGCACATATTCTCAAGCAATATGCGGCGGATCCGGATGATTATGTGCGCCAGCAAGCTCTGCGTGCTTTGAGTAAGTACGAGCGTGCCGCCGCCATACCCTATGTGGTTGCTCTATACGGCGAACCGGACGTACGTATTCGCCGTGAGGTTGTCCGCTATCTGGCTGCGGGCTTGGAGTTTGGGGTGGAGAATGTGCTGATGCGGGCTTTGGGGGATGTGGCTCAGGTTGCGGATGTGGCCCAAGATGCTATTCGCTCGATGCCAGCGGACAAAACCACAGCTTTTCTCAAGAATGCACTTGAACACAAAGAACCAAGTGTGCGCCGTAATGCGGTCGACTTGCTGGGGTTTATGGATAATGAAGAGGCGGCAAAATTGGTTCTCGCGGTTTATGAGCGGGATATTGAAGCGGATGAAGTACGACAGGCCACCCGTTATGCACTGCGGAATTTGAAGGCTTTCCTGCCTATTGCTGAAATTATTGAGAATGTGGCCAGTGAAGACAAACACACCCGTGCCAAGTCTTTACGTTTGCTCGGCGTTATCGGTGAGATTCAGGCTCTTGAGCATTTACGCGAGGCCCTTAGTGACAGCGATGTTTATATTCGTGGTACCGCTGTAATGGCTCTTGGGGAGCTGGGCGAACCATCGGTGATCAAGGAACTCAAGACTCTTGAAGAAGATCCGGCAAATCAGCGCATTTTACATTTGATTCGACATACGCTTAAAAAACTCGATGCGGAAAGTTAATCCAAAGGAAAATACAGTATGGCTCTAGAAGGAAAGCTCGCCCTCATTGGTGCGGGAAATATGGGAGAAGCGCTTTTGCGTGGTCTTTTGCACGCCAAGGAAATGCAGCCTCAACAAATTGTTGCGACTGGTCCCAGAGAGGAACGTTTGGCCGAGCTCTCTGAGCGCTATGGTATCCAAACGACAGCTCATAATCTTGAGGCAGTCAAGGACGCAGACATTGTTCTTTTGGCGGTGAAGCCGCAGATCATGCAAGACGTTTTGCTTGGTATGAGTTCAGAAATTAAAAGCGACGCATTGATTTTGTCTGTGGCTGCAGGGGTAACTATTGGTACCATTGAAGCGAGTTTGGGCGTGGACTCACACATTTGTCGCGCCATGCCGAATACACCTGCTATCGTTGGTGCGGCGGCCACCGCTTTGGCCGTGGGCTCGAATGTATCAAGTGATGAGTTGGAAGTGGTGAAGCGAATCTTTACGGCAATTGGCTCCGTATCGGTGGTTTCAGAGAGTCTCTTAGATGCGGTAACTGGCTTGTCCGGCAGCGGTCCGGCCTATGTTTTTATGATCATCGAAGCTCTGGCGGATGCCGGGGTTAAGGTTGGTTTGCCTCGTTATGAAGCGCAGAAATTAGCAGCTCAGACCGTATTGGGTAGCGCCCAACTCTTGATCGAAACTGGCGAACATCCGGGAGTACTCAAAGATCGGGTAACCAGTCCGGGGGGAACAGCGATTGCTGGATTACATACTTTGGAAGAGGGTGGTTTGCGCACGACACTGATTAATGCGGTGGTGGCGGCTACGGAACGATCGCACGATCTGGGTAAACGCCTCGCCCATAGTGATGAATAATCTCAAATGTTGAACTTATAAGAGAATATTTCTCAGTGCCATTTCGTCATTATCCCTAAGGGATAAATACCATGACCGAGTTGGCAGTAAAATTTGGGTTTTTTGGGAGCAAGACAAGGTCTAAGACTCAACCTACTGTAATGACTGAAGAAACATCAGATATGAGCTTGGTCGAGGAAGCTTTGTCCGGTTCCGAGCTGGCCTTTAACACTCTGATTGGCCGCTACCACGAACGTCTTTTGCGGGTGGCCTATGGATTTCTAAAGGATCGTGGCGAGGCGGAAGATGCGGTTCAGGAAGCATTTACGCGGGTTTATCTGAAACTTGGGAATTTTGAAGGAAAATCAAAGTTTTACACTTGGTTGTACCGGATACAGGTGAATCTGTGTCTGGATGCTTTGCGGCGGCGTAAGCGCGATCGCAAGGTGTTGAGTGAAGAGTCGGTTTTGGAGCATGTCGGGGAAAATATTGGTGAGTTGTGGCCAACCTATGATCGGGGGGCGCCTTTGGATGAGCTGGAACGTAAGGAGCTTCAAGGCTGGTTGCGTAAGGCCATGCAGGACTTGCCAGAAATTCATCAGGCGGTGCTTATTTTGCGTGAAGTTGAAGGACTGAGCTATGATGAAATAGCGACCATTCTGGAGCTGAAAAGAGGAACGGTGATGAGTCGTCTGTTTCATGCTCGTAAAAAAATGCAGGAGCAACTTGTTGCTCAGCAGAACAAGGCAGCGCGTAAGGCGGGGTAAGGGATTTTTTGGATGACAAAGCCATCAAAAATTGACGAACTTGCACTTTCAGCCTGGCTTGATGGCGAATGGGATGGCGATGAGGCAGAAATGCATGCCTATTTACGTGACAACCCAGAAGCCCAAAACCTACTTGATGGTTGGCGCGATCAAGGGAGTGCGCTCAAGTGTATGGTGTCTGATTTAGCTGATCCGGCAGAAACGTCCGACATGGTCATTGCGGTACGACAACGTATTGAGGAGCGCCAAAGTGAACCACTAACAAAACTGTCTCAGCTTTTTGGCGTACAGCCAAAATTGCTTTGGGGCTTAGCTTTTGTTTTGCTCCTGGGGATCCTATCCGCACCTTTCTTCGTTTATCTTTGGGGAAATTTTATTGAAGGTTCGATGGTGCGGGAAGGAACGACCACGGTTAAAGGCGAGCAAGTGATTGAGCCGGAACAAAAGCCAGTGCGTTTCGAAGAAGGTTCGAGTGAGAACCCTTAACTAAGAATTTTCTATATTTTCAGATTGTTTTTCTTTGCCCAGTAAGAACCGTAAAACATTTCCGGAGTTGCCTGGTATTCTACCCGATTCTTATAGCGCTCATCTGCCAAGTGGATGCCACTTATGCGTGATTGCTCAGCCCCGATACGGGCGAACATTCGCGGAAAGCCGCGCCCGGCTGTGGAGATGATTCGAGTTTTAACTTGGGCAGGTTTCTCTTTCTGAAATACTGCGTGTGCGGTCCAAGCCATGGCCTCAAATGGAAGTCTGCTGGATTGGTGCTTAAGGTTAGGGAGGGCATAGTCGATTTCTCTAATATCGTGGTTATGAACACCAGCAGGATAGTCGATGGCAAAGCCGAGCATAGGGCAGTCTTTGCTTCGTCTTAAGTCCTCACCATTGGCTTCTTTGATGGACCAAAAATTGACCGAAACAAGTTCCTGCCCATTTGGATTGTTGATGAGCAGAAAGCCGGCTTTAACCCAGGCCGGGTCCGGCCTAACCGGTAGCACAAAGGCCGTATCATAATAGTCCCTATCCTGTAGCCATTCGGCAATATGTTCTCGTTCTTTTAGATTGGCGTAGGAGACGATCAGCGATGCTTTGGGCATTTCACTATCCCCATACTCTATTGAATATAGCCAAGCGCTTGCAGTACATCGAGCATTTCCGGAGTGATTTTGGCTTCGCCGGTTTTGTATTCAAGTTTTTTGGCGGTGCGGCGTTTGAGCTCATCGCGGAATTCTTTGATAATTTCAGGCTGCTCTTGAGCAATATTTTTTAGCTCCGTTGGATCCTTTTGTAGGTCGTAGAGTTCTTCACGGCCTTTGACGAAGGGATAAGCCGGTAGCAGATGTCTCGTTCTCTTGTGTTGAATATATTTGTATTGGTCTGTGCGCAGGGCAACCAGGTTGCGCCCAGCGTGTTCAATGAACGCGGTTCTGGGAGGTTGCTCTTCGCCTGCGATAAGAGGCCATAGGGAGCGACCACGTATGGTTTCAGGGATTGGCAGATCCAGATATTCCAGGAGGGTAGGCAGTATGTCGACGGTTTCAACGACGTCGTGGACGACGACTCCATTATGTTTGGAATTTGGAAAATACATGATCAAAGGAATTCTTACGGTGCATTCGTAAAGGCCTGCATGGACAAAGTATAGATCATGCTCGCCTAAGGATTCCCCATGATCGGAGGTGACTATTATTGCCGTCTTGTTAAGCAGCTCCCGCTCCTCCAAGGCATCCATGAGTCGACCGATTTCGTCGTCAACATAGGTCACCGCACCATGGTACTGGCCAATGACCCAATCCAGATCCCGAATGCCTCGCAGCCATGAAAGGAAGAAGGGGTGATCGGACATATGAGATGGGAGAAAATTCCAAATATCTTCGAGAGAAGTGAGTTCCGGATTTTTTTCATCCCCATGGTAGTAAAAACGGTCGTAAGGTGGTGGCGGTTGATAGGGTGTATGGACATCAGCCAAATGCACCCAGCTAAAGAAGCGTTGGTCGCCAATATGATCTAACCAGCGGACCAGTTGATCTAAACTGGGTCCGGCCTTACGCATAAAGCCACTGCGAACGATGTGCTGAAATCCCTGGCCGAGGTTGGAAATTTCCGGGTTGAGGTGCTTCATATTGACAATGGCGCTGGTGGCAAAGCCACGGCCAAAGAGCATTTCCGCCATGGTTTCTGGCTCATTACCAAGAGCTTCAAAGTTTGAATAAACATTGTGGTCTTGCAGGTAGAGCCCGGTAAAAAGGGATGCGTGGGAAGGTGTGGTGGTGGTCGATGGAGCAATGGCTTGTTGAAAAAGTACGCCATGCTCAGCCAACTCGATAAGGTTCGGTGTTTGAATGCGGGGGTGTCCATAGGCGCCGAGAACATCAGCACGCAGGGTGTCTACTGTAATTACAATGACTCCGGCCAGGTTATTATGCTCGCCGGGCAGGGAAACGGAATCCGTATTGCTATAAAGTCGTGACCTTTGGGTTTCTTCAGCTTCGGAACAAGCAAAGAGTAATCCAAAGAGGCTTAGAAATAGACCAATGTGCCAGCGCATGCGGGGCACCATAAGCTTTGGAGATCGTTGAAGCAATAACGATTCGGGCATATTTTGGTGCGTGACGTACATCTCTTTTATTCGTATCGGAATATGAAACGGAACATTGACAGGGGAGGCGATGCTTTATAGCAGGTGATATGGCAGAAGCGTTGTCAGTGTTTGATTATTTCGAGGTGGTTTTACCAAGCATATTGCGTTGGAAGGGACCGGCCGCATCTGCGTTGGGAATTAATGTCCTCTTTATCGTTAATGGCAAAGGTGGTGGGACTTGGACAATTCGTTTACGGCCTCCGACCGCCGGCGTGGTTTCCGGCAGCGAATGGAAAGCAGATTTACAAATTAAGATCACCGCTGATGAGATGGCCAATATTCTTGTAGGTAAATTCGATGCGAATAAAGCAATTGCGGAAGGTAATGTGGAACTGAGCGGGGACTTGCGATGTCTTCGCCGTATTGCTTTTCTCTTTCAAATGGGCGGCCACGAAGCTGAAATCCGCGCGGGAAGGGTTTAGTGCCTGGAAAGTCAGCACTTATTGGCTGATAAAGCTTGGGAGCTAAAGGATTAAGAGATGCTTGGAGTTCTTGGACGTTCGTTGATTCTACTTGCGTGTGCTTTTGCGAGCTGTGGAGCCATTTGCGGCTATTGGGGTGGATTTAAAAGGGACACAAGACTGCTGAAATGGAGCAGCCGCTGCATTTATCTTTTTTCGTTGGCCATGTTGGCGGCGAATGGGGTGATGGTTTACGCCCTGCTCGTTCATGATTTTTCAATTTCATATGTTGCTCAAGTGGGAAGTCGTTCAACCCCAACCTTATTTACAATAGCCTCTCTTTGGTCTTCCCTTGAGGGTTCGATTTTGTTCTGGGGATTGATTTTGGGCGGCTATATTAGCGTCTTTAATTTTGCCTACAGGAACAGGTACCGAGCCTATATGCCCTTTGCCTTGGCAACTTTGCATTTTATTGCAGTGTTTTTTGCTCTTCTTATCTCTGGACCAGCTGATCCTTTTGAGCCGGTTTTTCCCGTGCCTGAGGATGGGCCGGGGCCAAATGCATTATTGCAGAACCATATCTTAATGCTGATCCATCCACCGATGCTTTACCTTGGCTATGTGGGCATGAGTGTGCCTTTTGCCATCGCTGTTGCTGCCTTGCTCAAAGGTGAGTTGGCCGAGGGCTGGTTAAAGCCTTTACGGCAGTGGACTCTCATCCCGTGGGCCTTTTTAACTGTCGGGATTATATTGGGGGGTTGGTGGGCCTATGAGGTATTGGGCTGGGGCGGTTATTGGGCCTGGGATCCGGTGGAAAACGCCTCATTTCTTCCATGGCTCGCTGCTACTGCTTATTTGCATTCGACCATTGTGCAAGAGCGGAAAAAGATTCTTAAGGTTTGGACTTTGAGCTTGGTGTTGAGTGCTTTTCTTTTGACGATTTTAGGGACTTTTATGACCCGAAGCGGTGTTTTTAACTCCGTTCATTCTTTTACACAGAGTTCTATTGGGCCAACATTTTTAGTTTTTCTGGGCATCGTGTTGATTTTTTCTGTTGGACTCCTGGCGGGCCGTTCCCATCTTCTTGAAAGCGAAGGACGTGTGGGGTCACTCTTAAGTCGGGAGTCGGCCTTTCTCTTAAATAATCTCGTTTTTGCTGTTTTTACTTTCACGGTGCTGCTGGGCACAGTTTTCCCCTTGCTGACAGAAGCATTTAAGGGTGTGCGGGTGAGTGTGGGGGAGCCTTATTTTAACAAGATGGCCGTGCCGCTTGGACTTCTTCTGGTGTTTTTGATGGGGGTCGGACCGGTCTTGCCATGGGGACAGCCAAGACTTGATGTTTTATTGAAGCGTTTCTTGCTGCCCTTAGGCGTAGGGTTGTTGGCGGTTGTTGGTGGAGTGCTCCTGGGACTTGATGATGTGCTGGTTCTTCTGACATTTTTGTTGGTCGGATTTGCCACCACCACAAGTTTTATCGAAATGTTTGGTCCCGCCTTGAGTCGTGCCCGGGAGCGTCAGGAGCCGTACTGGCCGGTGTTCTGGCGGATGTTCAAAACAGGGCGTCGTCGCTATGGTGGTCATATTGTCCATCTCGCCGTGTTTATGATGGTTACGGCGATTGCGGTTTCGCAAAGCTATAAAACCAGCATTGAAGCCTCCTTGAAGCAGGGCGAGTCGATGCAAATTAACGATTATACTATAACCTATAAGACCACTGAGGGGCGGCAGGAACCGCACCGCTTTAGCGTGGGGGCGCTGGTTGATGTGTTCAAGAACGATGTTCGCATCGGAGAGATGGAGCCGAAGCTTAATTACTATCAGACACAGCGCGAGCCCATTGGAACTCCGGCGGTTAAGACGATGGCTTCAGAAGATTTGTATCTCAGTTTACTTTCCTTTGAGAAGGATCGTTCAAGGGTTGCGATTAAGGCCTATGTTTTACCTATGGTCGTATGGATATGGGTGACCATTCCACTTTTTGTTTTGGGCGCCTGCGTGGCCTTTTGGCCGAAGACTCGCCGCTCTCAAGCAGAAAAGGCTCAAGCATGAATTGGCGGCGGGCATGGATTAGCGGATTCTTAGTACTGCCATTTCTTGTATTGTTGGCTTTGGGCTTTGGTACAGATCCACATGCGGTGCCCTTTGTCTTAAAAGGTGAGCCGGCACCAGCCTTTCGCCTGGAGAGTTTGTCCGGTGAACCTGTTTCGCTTGAATCCTATCAAGGCAAACCCGTTGTCATGAATTTTTGGGCATCTTGGTGTGAACCCTGTAAGCTTGAACATCGGCTCTTACAAAATGCAGCTCGACGGTTTGCCGGTGAAGTCGTTTTTCTTGGGGTGGTTTACCAGGACACAAAAGAGGCCGCGGTGGATTTCTTGAATAAATATGGTAACGAGATGACTCAGCTTCTCGATCCAGATTCGAAGACAGCTATTGATTATGGCGTGTCTGGAGTACCTGAAAGTTTTTTCATTAACCGAAAAGGTCAGGTTGTTTATAAAGAGCCCGGTGTATTAACCCCAGAACGTCTGTTTGGGGAGCTGGAAAAGATTATGCGGGATTAGGTTTTGATGCGTTATCTCTATTTAGGAATCATTGTTGTATTTCTCTTTGGTCAGGAAAGTCGGGCAGAGTCCCGCTTGACCGGAGCAGAGAAGGCCAAGGCTGAAGCGATTGGGGCAGTACTCCGTTGCCCTGTTTGCCAAGGTATGCCAATCGTCGATTCACCGGCCAAAATGGCCATAGAAATGATGGATGTGGTTAACGAAAAAGTTGCCGCTGGTGAATCTGAAGAAGAAATCATCAATTATTTTATTGGTCGATATGGTGAATGGGTTTTATTACGGCCGACAGCAAAAGGATTTAATGTCTTAGTGTGGATTTTACCTCCTTTGGCTCTTTTGCTGGCTTTTGCTTTTATCGTCTATAGGGCGAGAGGGGCTGGGAAGAGAGAAGCTGTTGAGGATAAATCTGGGGATGGTTCAGAGGATTCGACACTTGATGCGGTTCGTAAAGAAGTAGAACTATAAGAAGTACGGTAAGTTTATGTGGGAAATATTTATGGAAGAATGGTTACACGGAAGCATCGCCACTCTCATGGGGCTGGCTTTTGGTTTGTGGGTCATCACCCGATATAGAACAAAGGATTTTGGCGACGATTTGGATGCAACCCTGGCAGATCTGGAAGAAGCGGTTGAGCATGCGATTTCGCAGTTGCGAGATTTAGAGCAACAAAAGCATCTCTTAGCAGCGTCAGTTTATGAGGAACAGAAAGTCGAGTTTGAACGACGTGCGGGGCAGGCAATGAAAGAGCTTGAGGCAAAGCAGAAGAAAGCGGAGCAGGAAAAGAAAATGCAGAAGACAAAAAATAAAACCTCTAAAAAAGATGATGAGGTCAGCGGTGCTCTTGGCTTTTTGGCAGCCCGTCCAGAGCTTAAAGGTTTTCTTTGGGGAGGGGTTTTAGTTACTGCAATTTTCTTACTTTGGCGTTTTGTCGAACAAGAGCAAAAGCCGAGGGAAGATCCAATGCCGCAGGCGCGTAATGAAGCCAGTGCTAATCCACACAGCGGTGATGGTGAATTGATGGAATGGATTGCTAAGCTAAAAGAGAACCCAAAAGATTTAGATACCATGGCAAAGTTGGTTAAGCGTCTTTTGCGTACCCAGATGTTTAAGGAAGCAGCTATCCTGATTGAAAGGGCTCGGGCTGTTGATGCCGAACGGGTTGATTTCCAGGTCTATGAAGCTGTCCTAAAGAGTGCCAATGGAGATCAGGAGGGAGCGGATCAGGCTTTAGATGCATTGGTTTCAGCCTACCCTGATGCGGAAGAGGCATGGTTTTTTCGAGGCATGTTAGCGATGCAGAGCGGTAAAGCGGAGCGTATGCAGGAGAGCTTTGAGCGTTACGTTGATGTTGCCCCTGATGGTCCGAAGAAGGAGCGCATTAAGCGCATGCTTGCGGGCGGCGGTATCCAGATGCCACAAAACTAGAGTGTTAGTTCGGCTTTGCGCCGACAAGAAATAGTCTTGCGCCCTTAGCTTTCTTTTCTACAACGATAAAACCAAGTTGTTGCGCTGTTTCCGTAAATACATTTAAAGCGTCATTAAGTGTTTTTCCCTGCAAGAAAACACTCATTTTTGCCTCTGGTCGATTGCATTTCATGTTGGGCATGACCAGAACCTGAGCATTTTTTATGGTTTGGTTCATGGCCATGGCAATATGGCAAACAGATTCGTCGCTAAAACTGTCCATCGGATTTTTCTTGGTACGCTTTGCTGGATAACCGTCTTTATCCAGATCGAAATGTACTTCAGGAAGCCAGTTGCCAGTCAGAAAGTCTGCTTGCCAGCGAATATAGTCGTCCGGATTTAGATTTTCAGCCATGCCACCTATAAAGAGGCTTAAGGCGGCAGCTCTGCGTGTGATCCTGTCGTTAGGTCCAGGCTTTTCGATAATTCCCTGCCACTCATCAAGAAACCAGGCCAAGAGCTCAGCTCCTCGTTGCGCCTTTGCTCTGCGCAGGCCAACAATCTGTGCTTCACCAGTTTTAACAAATTTTTGTTTAACTTTTTGCGGCATGGGCACAACCTTTTGCGGCTGAGCAGCATCGCGCATATTTTTGTATTCAGCGCTACGTTTAAGCTTATCGATGGTGTCTTCTTGCTCTCTGACTTGAATCTTGAGTTGTGCGAGCTCTTTTTTCACTTTTTTTGGCTCTTGTTCTGCAAAGGTTATTCCGACAAATGCCCCTGCGACAAAAACGCCTAAGCCGAGAAAGGTCTGCCTGAAGAGGCGCTTTTGTCCCGGTGGCATTTCAGGGATCATTGGCTTTTCGTGTTTGGGGAGGTCCCTGGAAAAGTATTTGCCGTTTTTGCTCATCTTCCTATTACTCTAGCAGCTTAAGTAGGTCTTTGGGAATATTCCAATCATCTGGTTTGTCGTGGGCTTTCCAGCGTTTATGTTGCCAAAGCCATTGCCCAGGGTATCTTTGTAGGTCAGCTTCAATAATTCTGTTGATGCGTTCCGTATTTGTTCTCAGGATTTCGTCCTCTTCGCCATCCAGATCCAGCAAAAACTCTTCCCGATAGTTTATTTGATGTTTTCCGGGCTCTTGACGGATTGCGGCTTGGCACGGAATAATTTTGGCCCCCGTCTCTCGGGCAAAGCGGGTTGGTGCCGGTGTGGTTGACGCGAGTTGGCCAAAGAAATCGCAGATCAGTCCACGGTGCGCGGGCATGTGTTGATCGACAACCATATACACCGTTTCTCCTTGGTTTAGGGCTTGAGTAATTTGTTCTTTGGAGCGTCGAGTAGGGATTCTTTTTACTCCAAATTTTTGCAGCGTTTCAAAATAGAAGCGCTCTGCTGCTTTGTTGTGCATGCCTTTTGCTATGACGTTAACAGGGACACCGCGGACAGCTTCTGCGCAGCCACAGGCAACAATATTGCCAAAATGACCCGCAAAAACGATGACGCCCTTTTCTTGAGCAAGAGCATTATCAAGGTGCTCGCTTCCGTGAACGGAGACTAAGGATAATAGCTTTTCCTGAGAAGTATAATGTAAGCGAAGAGTTTCAATACCAACGATGGCGAGTGTTTGATAGGATTCAAGTGCGATTTTTCGTTTCTCAGTGCTGGTAAGTGTTTCTCCGTAAACGCGGTCAATATTCTCTAAGGTGACTTTTCGGCGGACAGGTATGAAGTAATATATCAAGGTGCCGATAAGGCGAGCTACAATATGGCAAAGGCTGGTAGGGATTAAACTTAGGCCGAAGGCAACGATAGAGATTAAATAGTACATTGAGTTGTTTACTTTTTACCTTAATACAGCTCAAAAGGGGAAGGGTTTTTCCTGAGGCCGGGGATTAAATTGTTGCAATTTTGTATAGCTCCGTAAATGATGGCAAGCAAGCCTGGAGCGTGATGAGGTCTGAATGCTAAGCCGTGTATCGACAATTTTTGAAGAAATAAAACGCGACTGTCAGGGGCGCTTTGGGCCGGTACTGTTTATTTCATTGATGGGCATGATGCTTCTTGCATCTTATGCCATTGCCAGGCCAGGGATTGAATCTCTTTTTCTCAAGGAGTATGGGGCCGAAGGACTGCCGGCGGTGTGGGTAGCGGTGGCGATAGCTGCATTAATCGTCGTACGGGTATATAACGGCTTTGCGGGGCGCTATGATTTTAGAAGACTGTATGGCGGGGCCTCTTTTGTTTTTTCACTCATCTTTATTCTCTTGATGGTGGCTTATCAGTACGACGTTCCACACAGTGTTTTTGCTCTCTATGTCTGGAAAGACATTTATATTGTGGTGCTTATCGAAATCTTTTGGAGTCTTGCAAATGTATTGTTTGAAACCAAAAGTGCTCGATGGATTTACGGTATTTTTCTTTTGGCTGGGTCATTCGGTACAAAAGTCGCTCTGAAGATTAATAAGATATTCTTGATCGACCTTTTGGGCACAGAAGGAACACTTTGGATTGTTTTGCCGCTCTTGATGCTTTCCACGCTGATGTTGAAATTTGTGCGCGCTCATATGCAAGCCCCCTTGCCTGCTCACCAAGCAAGTCGTCAGGTTTTTAAAGAGGGTTTTGATATTTTAAAGCGAAGCTCTTATCTGGGGTTCATGCTATTGCTGATTGCTTTGACCCAGGTAGCCATTACTCTTATTGATTATCAGTTTAATGCGGTCGTTGAACAGGCTTATCCTTTGACCAACGAGCGCAATAAAGTTATTTCCGATATTTATGATACGATTGAAACTTGCTCCTTACTCCTACAGGCGTTGACGGGCTTTGTTTTGCGCTGGTTGGGTGTGGGTAGAACCCTTTTTGCTATCCCCCTTCTTTTAGGAAGTGCGGTTGTGCTCTTTGCTTTGGTTCCGAAATACACTTTTGCGGCGCTCGCAAAGGTTGCCTCGAAGGCATTTGATTACTCAATATTCCGCGCGGCGAAAGAGATGCTCTATATACCGCTGAGCTATCGGGAAAAGACTCAAGGCAAGGCCTTTGTGGATATGCTCACCTATCGTGTGGCTAAAGGAGCCGTTTCCGCCCTTCTCTTGTTTCTTGTTTATCTTGATGCAGGTGGAGTGATCTCGTTTTTATGTTTAGGGGTTATTGTTTTGTGGCTTGTTGTTACACGTTTGATTGTAAGGCGCTATCAAGCAATTACTCTTAAACAGTCCAGCTAGAGGGCGGCAGTATTTCTTTGCTTTCGAGCTCTTTGGGAGAGGGCCAGAGCCCAAAAGATGATGGGGATAAATGCCATATAGCCTGTAAGCTCGGCGATAGCTGCTGGACTGAATCCCTGATCCATTAAATAGCCGGCGAGCCAGCTAAATATCGAGATGAAAAGTGTTATGCCTCCGAATTCGTAGGCAAAAATTCTACCGTGATATTGGGAATCACATTCGTTGTGGAGGAGTGTGTTGCTGAAGACCCAAACCATGCTCGTTCCCAGTGCGCCAACAAAGAATGCGCAAAGTGCCTGCCATAGCTCTGTGCTGTGGGCCAGGAAGATGTAGGCGCTGGCGGCACTTGCAAAGCCGACAAAAATCATCTTCCGCAATGTGGGAAGTTGATCACCAACGAAAATACGTATAACCATTGCCCCACAGACTGCGCCTAAGCCACGATGAGCGTAGAGTAAGCCGACAAAAAGTGGGCCAGAATAGTCGTCAAATACTTCCGTTCCGTAAATTGGAATTAAAACAAAAGCTCCGCCTAAAAATCCTATCATTGGTTTTAAGGAGGAAAGAATGAGCAGATATTTTTCTTTCCAGAGGTAAGCCATTCCCGCCCGCATCGTTTGTTGTTGGCTTTCCTGCTTGGCGGGAGGCATGGGGGGCAGGGGCAAAATGAGTATAAATGCGCAAACAAAAGTAAGGGCGTCACAGAAAAATGCAGCAGCGATTCCTAAATGCTGGGTCACGATTCCACCAAGAGCGGCACCAATAGCCAAACAGATTGACCAGGTACCCCCACCGAGGGCGTTGGCCGTAGCCAGATGATGTTTGGGGACCACCATCGGCACAATCGCGCTCTTGGCAGGCGCGGCCACTCCCTCACATCCCATCATAATAAATGAGAGCAGATAAAGGCCCACTAAGCTTTCGAAGTGGTAGGCGGGTATAAGAGCCAATGCGCTGGCAAAGCGAAGAAAATCAAGAATCAGTAAAAGCTTACGTCGATCATAGCGGTCGATCAGCGGGCCAGCTATCGGCGCGACAAGAAAACCGGGAAGCATTTTTACGACCATGACCAGAGCGATTGCTTGCGCACTATCCGACAGTTCTTGAACGGCGGTATATATTGCGACCGTATTGAACCAGTCTCCGACGAAAGAGATAAATTCGCTTAGCCAGACGTTGGTGAAATGGGGATAAGTGCGTACAAGATTTCTGTAGCTGATGGGTTTATGTGAAACTTTTACAGACAAATCAACCGAAGGCTTTCGGCACTTTTAAAACATACTTTGCGGCACATACACGATGTCGCCAGGTTCAAGACTAAAGTTCGGCTTTTTACCTTCACCAATGGCTCGTACTGAAACTTGAATACGCTTTTCTTGACCTTCAATAAGCCGTGTGACGAAAGTGCCGTTGCGATCCGCAAACTTCGCAAAGCCACCGGCTAAGGTGATGGCCTGAATAATATTCATTCTATTTTCGTAATTAAAAGTTCCTGGGCGCTGAACTTCACCAAAGACAAAAACTTTTTTCGAGTTAAACTCTTTTATAAAGATGGAGACCTGTGGATCTACGAGAAATGCTTTAAGGTCGTTTTGAATTTTTTGACTTGATTGATTTGGAGTTAAACCAGCAATTTTGGTCGTACCAATTAAGGGAAAGTTAAAAGTCCCATCGCTGCCAACCCGATAAGTTCCGGACAAGTCCTCTTCCCGAAAAACTCTAACCTCAATGACATCTCCTGGTCCGAGGGTGGGCAGACTCATGGGTTGTGCTACCGGGGCTCCTGTTGGAACTGTTTGCCCGGTTTTGTGTGTCTCGGGAGAATGGGCGCAGCCATAAGCCATCGACAAGAAAAGGATGAAGGAGAGGCTGGCGTTTTTTAAAATTCTATTCATGAATAAACTTCTTACGAATCGATTATATATCCATATTAATAAGATTTTGCAAAAAGCACACGTTGTTTCGAGGGCTCTCCACTGATCATACATTTTCCCGGCTCTTTGTCGATATCCAAGGGAATGCAACGAATTGTCGCTTTTGTTTCTTCCTTAATTTGTGCCTCAGTTTCGGCCGCGCCGTTCCAATGGGCATAGACAAAACGACTGTTTTGTCCTGCAAAAACTTCCTTAAAATCTTCATAGCTGTCGACCTCAAGAGTGGCTTCTTGGCGCCGTTGTTTTGCCCGCTCAAAGAGCTCGGTCTGGAAATTTGCGAGATAAGTTTCGACATGTTGCGCAAGCCCATCCATGCTCAATGAGTTTTTCTCGCTGTCCAGGCGACCTTTCATCATAGCTTGATTTTTCTCAAGGTCGCGTGGCCCTATTTCAAGGCGCATGGGTGTGCCTTTTTGCTCCCATTCGAAGTATTTGTATCCCGGTTTGTAATCCCGCTTATCACAAACCGCATTGATACCGGCTTTTTTGAGATCGGCGGCGATGTTGTCGCAAGCGCTAAGAATCTGGTTTTCATCGCAATTCTTAGCCAAGATGGGAATGATGGCAACGTGAATTGGTGCAAGTTTTGGCGGCAGGACCAGTCCGTTGTCATCTGAGTGGGTCATAATTAGTCCGCCAATGAGGCGTGTGGATACACCCCAGCTGGTTTGCCAAACATATTCGCTTTCACCTTTTTCATTTTGAAAGGTGACATCAAAAGCTTTACCAAAATTTTGCCCAAGATCGTGGCTTGTACCGGCCTGTAAGGCTTTACCGTCTTGCATCATGGCTTCGATGGAATAAGTCTCGAGGGCGCCAGCAAAGCGTTCGGAGGCAGTTTTTTCTCCACAAACAACTGGCATGGCCATCCAATCTTCGGCAAATTCAGCGTAAATACGCAGCATACGTTGAACTTCTTCCTTTGCTTCTTCGTGGCTTGCATGGGCGGTATGGCCCTCCTGCCAGAGAAATTCACTGGTGCGCAAAAACATTCGAGTGCGTAATTCCCAACGCATAACGTTTGCCCACTGGTTAATTAAAAGTGGAAGATCGCGATAGCTTTCGATCCAGCGCTGAAAGAAATGACCGATAATTGTTTCACTGGTGGGGCGAATGACGTAAGGCTCTTCAAGTTCTTTCCCGCCGGCATGGGTTACAACAGCCAATTCAGGAGAGAACCCATCAACATGCTCCGCCTCTTTTTTAATAAAGCTTTCGGGGATGAGCAGGGGAAAGTAAGCGTTCTGATGTCCGGTTTCTTTGAACATATCATCGAGCCCACGTTGAATTTTCTCCCAAATTGCAAAACCGTGTGGCTTGATGACCATAGAGCCCTTAACGACCTCAGCCGGCTCGGCCAAATCACCTTGGCGAATGACATCAAGATACCAGCGAGAATAATCTTCGCTGCGTGGTGTAATGCGTGCGGCGGATTTGTCAGACATCTAAAAATACCCTTTTCCTAAGTTATTTAAGGGACTTTTTACCTGTTTTTTGACAACTGTAAACCTTAAGTTTTGCTCTTATGTACTTTTAAGATCCTTTTATCCCCGTAAATATATGGGCTTTTTTGGCTAAAGGCTTGACAAAATCGTGGCGAAAAGGTTTTAGGAGCCAGAAGTTCACACGATGTGGACTCTTTGCAGGAGAAGAAAAGTGGCATCTTTAGGTAAAGCCCATAAGGTACGCAAAAAACTCAAGCGGAAAAAAGCGGGTAAAAAACGCAAATTGCAGATTGCTAAAGAGGGATCAACGCCAACCAAAGAAGCGGTGTTTGGTACCAAATCTGCAGCTTCCTAACACCAGTTGGATAAGCTCTTGAGGATCTGAATCGGTAGCGCAAACGGTGATAGCGCAACGGTTTGGTTTAGCCTTTTGCAGCCAGCACTGTTTCTGCAAGCAAAAACAACCATAGTCCCAGCAGCAGAAGAGATGACCAGGAGCGCTGGCTTGATGGGCTCTTGTCCTTAAAATCATGGGCGCCAAGCTCCATCCCAAGTGTGTTTTGCTCTGTTCCAAGCTCTTCTAAGATTTGATTTGGATTGATTGGGTTAAAGTTTGACTCAGAAAGAGAAGGGTTCACTGCAATGTTATAATTTGCAGCCTTTCTCC
Organism: uncultured Bdellovibrionales bacterium; assembly: GCA_964013445.1. Taxonomy (GTDB): domain Bacteria; phylum Myxococcota; class XYA12-FULL-58-9; order XYA12-FULL-58-9; family JASMKV01; genus JASMKV01. The sequence continues at coordinate 36,507 of CAXGWX010000002.1, forward strand.
ACTCGCCCACATATTGTTCGGATTCGTAGTGTCCGATTTCTTGTAGATTGGAGATTAAGACTGCTTCTTGCGCGGCGCTGCTGAATTTCTTTTCAAGACGTTCCCCAGAAGGTGCAACCAGGGCTATACCTGAGGATTCTGTGGGCAAATGCATTTGTACGGTTTCATCAATGCGAATTTGCGGTGGGACAGAGGTTTCCATGGCCTTTCCCAGATATCGAAGGCATTTTTGGATGAGCACCGGGAATACGGTGCGCAGAGCGAGATCGCTTAAGTCCAGATCGATTGATGTGGTGAGCAGTAGTGTACGCCCGGCGTGGGTATGCTTTCCTTCGATAAGTGCAGGGGCTTCGTTGTCGAAGCTTAAGAGCGCGCGTATATTTTGAATGGAGCCAATTTCGGTATGAAAGTGGCCTTGGGTTTTTGCCGCTTTTAGAGAGATGATTGCTGCATCGTCCATTTGTGCAAATATTGGATGGGCATCGGCTGCGCCTTGTATTTGCAGTGGTTCTTTGTGGTCAGAAGCATCTATTTTATAAAGATCACGAATGGGGTGGGGAAGCATATTCTTAAAAGTGGCATTAAAGGTTTCAAATTGTATTTTTTCTCCCATTGAAAAGAAAACGCCTCCTCCTCCTTGAAAATATTTCTCAAGCTTTCTGATGAAGGGAGCAGGCAATGAATCTACATTGGCAATCATTACAACATCAAATTTCTCCAAATCGTGGTTGATAAGGCTATGATCTTCATGATCGGTGACTCGTAAATTGATAGCTGGGTCACCTATGGGAATGGCCGCGATTGCTTTTTCAACAAAAAAGAGTTCGTCCTCAATGGGGACATTTCTCTGATCACCATTGATGGCAAGAACATTAAGAGGTTTATAAATGTGAACGAAGAATCTTAGTTCATTATCGATTGGAAATCCGGTGTCGCAACTTTCATTGAGTTTTAAAGAACCCCGAAAAATGCCAGGGTTTTTAAAGTAGTGCGTGAAGGTTAGAGTTGTTGACTGCTCTCCTTCCAGATCAACAAAGCTTTGCTGAGTTAATTCATCGTCGATAAATAGTGTTACCTTGCACTGGGTGATTGCAGCTGAACCATAGTTTTGAACCTCCAGAAGGAATTTTCTTTCCAGATCGCTTGTGGCGGAGGGCTCTATCGTAAAACCGGTAAGGGCTATGTTTGGTAAGGCTCTGAGCTGGTTTCTGTTGGCAGCATCAATTAAGCTAATTTTAGGTGCAGGTTTTACGGAAATTTGCGGCAAAAGTTCGAGTGAATTCTTACTTAAATCCCCAATCACAGCTATCATTGCATCTTTACCCGTTTCGTCCAAAAGATAAAGCGCTTGCTCGATAGTAGAGTTTAGATTTCCTTCTTGCCGAATTTCTGCTTGTCTAATTTGTTGTTTAATCTGTGAGAAATCTGAGTCCAGGCTGGCTTCGGTAGCCCGTCCACTTTCGAGAAAGGCGACAAGATCTCCCGGCTGTAGATGGGAGAGAAGTTCGAGTGCATGTTCTTTGCCCTGTTCAAGCAAGGAATCACCTTTATGAGTATAGGACATTGATGGAGAGGTATCGAGAACGATAATGAGACGCTGTTGCGAGTCACCTGAATGGACGAGCGCTTCTTGAGGTACTGGTCGGGCGAGGGCAAAGGTTAGACATAAAATTGCCAAACAGCGCAGAAGCAGGAGCAGGAATTGACGTAGCTTTTCTCTGCGGGCTAATCGTTTATTGACAGAAAGCAAAAAATCAAAAGCCGCAAAGTCAAGAATGGGCGCTTTTTTCTTGCCGATAAGGTGGATAATGAGCGGCAATGTGATGCCGATAAGCCCCAAAAGAAGCCATGGATGGAGAAAGGCTATCTGTGACATGTGCTTAGAGGGGGAGTTCTATGTTATTTCATCCTGGTTAATGGCTTCAGGTAGTCTGACTCTGTGGACAGTATGAGTGTGGATTTTTCATCCAAAGTGTCTTCATAGCTTTCCAGGCTTTTTAGCAGTTTATAGAGTTGCGGATCCTGGTTGTGTGCGGCGGCATAGATACTGGTCGCTTTTGCATCAGCATCACCTTTGATGTGCTGGACGTTTTTGTATGCTTCCGACTCAATTTTCTGTAACTCTTTTTGCTTCATTCCCAGGATTTTGGCGCTTTGTCCTTCACCTTCTGAGCGATAACGTTCTGCGATACGATTACGCTCTGATATCATTCTCTCGAAAACCTTGTTTTTGACGCTGTCTGTGTAGCTTACTCTTTGGAACTGTATATCGACCAGCTCCACACCGTAATCAGGCATTGCGGTGGCCGCTTTCTCTAGGATCATTTGGGTAAGCTTTGTTCGTCCCATTTGAATTTTTCCAAATCCTTTCGATTCAGATTTTCCCTGGACTGACTCAAGATCTGCCGCTTTCGCAAACTCCCTGTTCGATGAACGCACAACTTCAATTAAGTTGTGTGCGGCAATAACGTTGCGGGTTTCACTGTCGATAATGTCGTCAAGCCTTGATTGTGCACCGCTTTCATCAATGACGCTGGTGAAGAATTTAAGCGGGTCAATAATTCTCCATCGTGCAAAGGTATCAACCCAGATATAGGTTTTTTCTTGCGTGGGCATCTCTTCCGCTTCGCCGTCCCACTCGAGCCAGCGCTTATCAAAACGATGCACTTTCTGAACGAATGGAAGGTGCCAGTGGAGTCCGGGGCTTGTAATTGGATCTCCTATGGGTTTACCGAACTGTGTGATGATCACTTGTTCGACTTCAGAGACTGTATAGGCGGATGAAAAGAGAGTGAAAACTGCCAGACCAATAATAATACCGAGAGAATTATTTGATTTCATTATTTGTTCTCCCCTTTAAGGTTGAGCAAGGGCATAAAGTTTTTCACATTAGAATCGATAAAAACTTTTCTTTCGCTACGCTGAATTGTTTCTCCTAATGCTTCAAGATAAAGCCTGGTTCGTGTAACCTCTGGTGCTTTACGGTATTCGCTGTAGAGAGCACTGAATCGTTTTGCATCCCCCTCGGCTTTGTTGATGCGGGCAATGGCGTAACCTTCCGCTTCTTGTATTTGTTGCTCCGCTTGTCCTTTCGCATTTGGGATTACTTTGTTGTACTGGGCCCAGGCAACGTTAATAAATCTCTCACGTTCCTGTTTTGCCTCCTCGACAGCTCTTAGAGCAGGCTTTACTGGGTCGGGCGCGTTTACATCCTGGAGTTTGACATGTTGGATTTTTATGCCCGTATCGTATTGTTTGTTTAATTCAATTAATAATTTTTTTCCTTCGCGCTCGACGTTTTCCCGACCTCCGGTGAGAAGTTCGTCAATAGAGTGGTCACCGACCACGGTTCTCATCGTAGCTTCCGCCATAAGCCTTAGGGTTGCTTCAATGTCTCTAAAGTTGAAAAGGTATTTTTCCGGGCTTGCAATTTTATATTGAACAATCCATTCGACGGTGCCGACATTAAGGTCACCGGTGAGCATTTCGGCTTCGGTGCGTGATTGCTTGGTTCGTTGAAATTCTGACTGTACTCCGGCCCGAAGGGTCCTGAATCCAAACTCCATTTTAAGCTGGCGTTGAATGGGGACTTTGATCACTCTATCGACGCCAAAGGGCAGACGAAAATGGGCACCGGGCTTGGTTGTATCAATATGTTTGCCAAATCTAAGAACCATACCCACTTCGTCCGGTTGGATTTGATAGAAGGATGAAATTATGCTGATGGCGGCCACGGCGATGGCAATCAAGGTGGCGGACTGCCGTCTCTTCTTTTTTGCCCACCTCTTGAGTTCTTCTATTTGTTGTTCATTATTGCCGAATGGATCAAAGCTACTCATGGGTTAACCTTTCATTTTGGAGAGTCACCATAACGTTATGTGTGTGGCTGGAGGGTAGGATGTTCATGTTTTATGCACTCGCTCTGTCGTATTGATGGACCGTATCGATCACAAAGCGAACATTCTCAGGAGGAGTTTCCGGAAGCACGCCATGCCCTAAATTAAAGATATAGCCAGGCAGCCCACGGGCCTCCTCAAGGATATTCTCAACCTGCTTCTTGATGACACTTTGTGAGCAATAGAGCATGCAGGGGTCCAGGTTACCCATCAGGGTGATGTCATCCCCGATGGCGTTTCTCACCTCTTTAATTGAAGTGGTCCAGTCGACGCCGAGAACATCGGCTCCAAGCTTGCTTAAGTGTGAATAGTGTTGGCTTACATTTCTTGCAAAATAGATGACAGGTACGCCTTCGCCTTTCAGTGCGGAAATGACTTTTTGCGCGTAGTTGAATCCGAGTTCGTGAATATGAGTGTAGGTGATTTCGCTGACAGAGGTGTCAAAGAGCTGTATGGCGTCGCAGCCTGCAGCGATTTGCGCCTTGGCGTGTGCAATGAGAGCAAGAGATAACTTTTCGAGTAAAGCTTCGAGTGTTTTGGGGTCATCATAGGCCAAGGCCTTAAATTTACGCCATTGCCTGTCAGGTTTTCCTTCAACCATATAGGCGGCCATGGTTAAGGGGGCGCCGATGAAGCCAATGAGTGATTTTTCCTGTGGGAGTCCGGCGCGGGTATTCTTGATACCTTGCAAAAGAAAAGGCACCTTTTCTGCCGGATTGTAGATTTCCAGTGCATCGATATCATTCAATTGCCGTATTGGCTGCGCAAATCTAGGCCCGGGTGCGAACTCCAGGTCCATGCCCATGGCCCAAGACGGCAGGGTAATGTCACTAAAGATAATGGCGGCATCCGCATTGAGATCCAAAGCGGCTTTTAATGTAACGTTGGCGATGAGTTCGGGATCGGTGCAAATCCCCCAAAAACCGACTTTCTCCTTAATTTCGCGATAACTTTGTTGATATCGACCAGCCTGTCGCATGAGCCACGCAGGGATGTGTGCGTCGTTGCGCCCATAGCAGGCCTTGATGAATGTCGTTTCTGGAGCCATTTTAGTCTTTGCTACGAGCGGGAATCTAGCCTTGGAGCATTGGGAGTGCAATAGGTAGAACACTCTATTTGAGCTTTTTCGTTTTAACTTGAGCTTTGATAAAAAAGGGTTATAAATGACGGCGTGCGTTATCTAAGAATACTTTCGTTTTTGGGCCTGCTGGCAGGTTGTGGAGCTACAGTTCAGAATACGGCCAGCGATCCTGCTGAAAATCGCTACGAGCAGTCCATTCGTGAGCTGGACTTAGGCATGTTTAGTGAGGCCATCGCCGGTTTTAGCGAAGTAAAGACAAAATATCCCTATTCACCTTTTGCAGCCTTGGCGGATTTAAGGTTAGGGGATGCCTATTTCGATCAAGCCAAATATATCGAGTCCATTGATGCCTATCGAAATTTCTTGCGCTTTCATCCTAACCATAAAGATTCGGATTTTGCATTACTGCGGATTGCGGAATGTTATTTTGAAAAGATGCCCAGCGATTGGTGGCTTTTACCGCCGAGCGAAGAAAAAGATCAGGATGCAACGAAACAAGCTCTTCGGGCTTATCGGGAAATGTTAAATGCCTATCCCAATTCCAAGTATGCGGAAAAAGCTAAGGAAAAGGTCCGTGTGTGTCGAACAAAGCTGGCCAGCCATGAGCTTTATGTTGCACATTTTTATTTTAAGAAAAATGCCTATAGGGCAACTAAAATGCGTCTGGATTATTTACTGACAAATTTTTCAGGCTTGGGCCTTGATCAGGAAGCTTTGTGGATGCTCGCGAGAATTCAAAATAGCGAGGAAAACCCACAGGGCTTAAGTCGCACCCTTGAAAAGATTATCGCAATAGATCCAAAGTCGAAGTTTGCAGATAAAGCAAAAGCGCTACAGAAAAGTCTTTAAGCTTAAAGGGGGGATTAGATGACGATAGAAAAAGGTTGTACCTTCATTTTTGGTCCTCATGAAGGACTTGAGTTTGAATTGCCAAAATCGGGTCAGTGGTTGATAGGCCGGGATTCTGATTCAGAACTGTATCTGGAAGATGACCTCATTTCTCGCCAACATGTAAAGTTAGAATTCGCAGCCGACTCCATAGAGTTGATGGATTTAGGTTCAACCAATGGTACTTTCGTTAATGGGTCTCGTGTGCGGCAATGTGTTCTGGAATGTGGAGACTACATTGTTGTCGGTAAGCATATGTTAAAGATTGTCGCTAAGGAAAGTCTGAGTAAGTCAGGCATAGGGGTAAATACACCAGCCTTGATTAGGCAGTTTCTTTCCCAAGGCAAGGCAGGAGCAGAGTTGGCTAGAAATGCGGATTTAAGTGCCGTACCGTTAACCGGACTGGTTCAGCTTCTTGGGGTGGTTAAGTTTACGGGCAATGCTTTGGTGCAAGGGAATGCTCGAGCAACGCTCAGCTTCGAGTCAGGACAGCTTTTGAGTGCAACAATTAATGATGAACTGCATCTTAACCCAGAGCAGTCCTTGGAGAAGATTCTGCGCTGGACGGATGGGCATGTCGAATTGGTCGAGCTTCAGGCTGATGAGAAACAGAGCGAGCATTTTAAAGAGACTACTGAGAAACTGGTTGAGCAGCTTGTTGTTGAGCAGAAAAAAGCACAAGAGTTGTGGGCAGGGTTACCGGAAGCGGACAAGGCACTTGCGATTAGCCAGCCGCTGCCGCTAAGGCTTTCTGAACTGTCGGGGTCAGAATTAGATGTTTTTCAATATGCTCACGATTATGGTGTTATAGGCAAAATGCTCGAGCGTAGTTCGCTTAAGGAATATGATTTCTTAGAGGCGCTGAAGTTCCTGCTTGAAAAAGGTGTGCTAAAGCTGAGCACTTAGACTTATCTAGTTTTTGAATATTTTGTTTGTGTCAGGCACACCCATAAATGAAAAATATATTCGAATGTCGTCATCCAGAGCAATTTCTTTGAGGTGTGCGGCCAGTTTCTTGGCTTCTCGACCGCTGAGCTTTTCAAACTTGGTCAGGTCAGCTTCTGTTAATCCGTTGTTGTGTGGAATTTCCAAATAATCAAGGGCGTGGGCAAGAAGATCTCTTTTGGAAAGCAACCAAGCACGCAGGATTTCTTCGCACAATTCGTCGTCAGGAGCTTCATTCAAAATACCAAAGAGTTGTTCAATGCGAACGCGCATTTTTTCACCAGGCTTCATAAATCCACTTCCGCCACCTTTGGCGCGTATCGCATGTCTCTTAAAGTAAGCTTCTTTTGCTTGGCGTGGGCTAGCGTTGACAATCTCTGTGAACTTTTCAAAGCCAGCGCTAATCAGAATTGAGGCATAATTACTCATCAAGATTTCCTATCGCTTTCTTTCTCATAGCGATGCTTCATTAAGAATGCTATCGCTGCTCGGGCGGAATCCATATTATATCCATAGGAGTCTTGCAAATGCTTGAACATCTTTTCACATTGTTCAACTTCTTTTGCTTCAAGCTTGTATGGCTCGTCCGCACTGTGCTTTAAAAAATTAGTATTCATCCGAACAATGACAGAGCGGCGTTTTTCAAAGAAGTCATTTTTTAACTGACTTAGGAAGTTTCGAAAAATATCTGAATAATCCGGCTTTTCACCCGGTCTCTCCAGCGCTTTTGCTGCTATAGCGCTAATGATGGAGTGGCGAAAATCACTGACCTTCTCTTTCTTGCTCATTAGAACATCTTCAATTTCTTCCATAAGCTTAAGATCCGGGTCCGCATATTTATTCGCAACTGGATCCCAAAGTTTCTCTTTCTTTACCCAATGGGAAACGTGATCGACATAGCGTGTAAATAAATTTAATTCGCTATGATTAGCTGTTAGGCCCATGGATTCACGTATTTCGTCGTCGATGAGATCGAGGTAAAGATCTCGAGTCTGTTCCAGGAATGCTTTGTGGTCGTGAAATTTTCCGACAATTTCTTGCTTTAAGAAAGGGTATACGGATTTGCTGCCAAGAAGATTTTCGATTTCGAGAAATACCGATTCTGGGTTTAAAAAATCGAAATGCTCATCGTGTGCAGCATTCAATAGGATAGTTTTCAGTTCACGAGCGCTGGCTCCAAAGCGTCCTTCATAGTTGGGATAACTTAAAGTTTCTTTGTAAAGTAAGGGCAGGTTTTGCAGCAGTAGACGCTCCTCTTGACGTGTTAAGCGCTCGGGAAAATCACCTTTGTCATAGAGTCTGAGTTTCTCAATAGGGGTTAAGTCCTTAATCAGAGCCCTTATGGCCTTTGCATGACGTTCAGGGTCGTTACGTCGCATGCGCGTGAGAACACCCCAGAAAGCAACAATTTCTATTGTGTGTGGGGCAACATGCTTACCAAGAATCTTTTCACTGATGGTCTGTGTGTAGATTTCCTTTTCTTGCGCGTAATGTAAAAGATAGGGAACTTTGATAAGCTCCATCCGCCCTTTAAAGGAGGGGAAGTCGGGATGTTCTTTAAAGGCTTCCAGATAGGTATCGTTGGTCGAAGCGATCAGCACCATATCTAAATGCAGCGCAAAGGAATCCATTTCTACGTTGGATGTTTCAACCGTAGATAATAGATATTTAAATGACTCTACCGGTCGCTTAAGTAGATCAGCGTATTCGAGAATTCCTCGGTTTGCGGAAACTAAGGGGCCGTGTGGCTCGAAAAGTGATACGTGGTGTAGCGCTTTGGGCAAGGCCGCCAGGGTCTTATCAGCTGTAACTTGTTGCATTTTGGCATCAACAGAAAGCTGTGGCTCAATGGTGGCCGCACCTTTCCGATAACGTTTGGAAATATAAAAACGTTCAACCTGAATGTGTTTGAGGACCTCTGAGAGCCGCCCATTATAAGATGTTAGCAATGCATCAAAAATTTTACGATTTTTTTGGCTTAGGTCACCGAATCGTAAGTAATGGCTTAGCTGAAACTTTGTTTCACCCTCCAACCCTTCCGGAAAGGCAGAGTCAATAAAATCCATCCGTTCTTTACAGGGTATCAAAAATAATGGGTGGTCATGCATTTCGCTTGGAATGCGGGCATCTATATCTTCTGCATTCAGGAAAGCAAAAGTTTCACTTGTGCTGGCGATGGCATCGTTTTCACCAAAGCCAATTTGTTCTTTTCCAGGGGTTTTGTTGGGGAAAATCCAGTTAAAGGTGTAAAGAGCGCCATCTTCACGTTTTGAGTAATCTTCCATGGCGCTCATCATGCAGCGTACCATGGAACTTTTTGCGCTACCGTTGGGGCCGTGAAGCAGGATGAGTTTATTTGTCTGACCTTGGCGTGCAAAGTTTTTTAAGCACAAATAAATTTGTTCTTGAATTTTTTCCTGTCCAGCAACTTTATTTTCACCTTGATTAAAGGGCATATCAAAAAGTTTATAGCGGGTTGTATTGCCCGTTGGGTGTTGCAGCTCCGTGGTGCCATAAAAGTCAAAGAGGTCGACCAAATATTGAGCAGATGAGCGCAGATGCTTGTGTGGTTCAGCTTCAACGATTTCCAGATATTCGGAGAATGATAGCAGGGTGCGGTCTGCAGCAAATTGTTCCTGAACCGCATCTGAAAACTTTTTTATATCATTCATCTTGTTACTCATCTTACATCACTTATTGTAGATCTTTTATATGAAAATGCTATTTTCCTTTTAAGTGCTCTGGTTAAGTGCACCTTAAGCTTATTGGGGACAGTTTTTTTCTTCGCCAGCAACACTTTAACTCCTTGATTATCAAAGGAAATGTTTGGGGCCTGCGGAATGGAGGAATGGACAGACCAGAGCTGTAGCGCGCAAAGTGCGGCGATTTTATCGCAGGCGTCGCGGTCTTTTGCGCGCGGCGGACCATGGTTCTTTGTCGATTTTCCGTGGATTGCTTTCTTAATGATGTAGATCGTGTCTCGAAGTTCCGCCTTGGTGAGCCCAAGGGTTCCAGCATTGTTTATGGAGGCATCTTCTAATGCACTGTCTCTTACAATTTTGTCCGATGCAGAAAGTAAACAGAAAGTTGCAATTTTCGCCAAGCGAAGTGCGGGACCCCAGAGGTGCAGAACCGGTTTGAGCTGTAGAAATAGTTGTTCAAGCTGGAGAAGTGCAGTTTTGATTTTTTTGGGAATTTGATCTGGATAAAGTGCGCTTTCGAACTCCTGGTTTGCTTGTTTCAAACTAAGCTCGTCACAGAGGGCCTCCCGCAAGCCTGTGCCAGGCACCAAGATCTTTTCCAAGCCATAGAGCTCGGAAAGACACTGCATCACGAGGGCTGCAGGGAGAATGATATCTGCTCTATCAGAGCGTAAGCCATAACGCAGCTGCCGTTGTTTTACGGTATATCGACATAGCTTATTAGAAAAGTTGGCCAGAGCCTTAACTTTAATTGTGGGCATAAGGCTTTTATTTAAAGGCACGAGTCTTGCCAGCACATCAAGATTACCGCCCGTACCAATCGCCAAGGGGGATTCTTGGACGTTTTCAATATATTTTTTCAATGCTGACTTTAAGATGGTGTGTTCCCTCGCAAGTTCCGAGGGGGTAAGGGGTTGCCCAAGCTTAGGATGCGCCTGGGCAATTCTTACGGTGCCAAAAGGTATGGATTTCCCACTCGGCTGATTTGCATTTTGCAACTCCAGGCTGCCTCCGCCCAGATCAACGAGCAGGGTGCTTGCGGGCACATATCCTGCGGCTTGTAGCAGGGCTCGTTTGGATAAAATACTTTCTTCCCGGCCCGAAATTATTTCACATTGAATGTCCGTTTCTTTAAATATGGTTTTGATAATCGCTGAACCATTCTTGGCATCACGCATCGCTGAGGTTGCCACCGCGCGGTAATTTGTGACCTTAGCTTCTGTAAGTTCTCTGGCGATGCTTTGAAAAACGTTTAAGAGTTTGGCTTTGGTTGCGGTGGTAATGGTTTGTTTGGCGAAAACGTCCGCTCCCAAGCGTAAAGGGTAGCGAATGAATTGTTCATTGGTCTCTATGCCGTAACGATTGAAGGTGATGATGAGTAAGCGGATCGCGTTTGAGCCTACATCGATGGCGGCAATTTTTGGCATCTGTATTTTAGTTGGTTAAGCGCTTTTTTTGGTTTCAAAAGTCAGTTTCGGTGGTTTCTTATTTTTGATCACATCAGCAGTAATGCGACACTTCTTAAGGTTTTCTTTAAAGGGTACTTCATACATAATATCTAACATTGCGCCTTCAAGAATTCCTCTTAAGCCCCGTGCTCCACTACGGTTTTCCATCGCTTCTTGGGCGACGGAACGAATTGCTGCTCTATCAAAGGTTAAATCGACCTGTTCGAGAGAAAATAATTTTTGATACTGTTTGATGAGTGCATTTTTTGGCTCAGTGAGAATGCGTTCAAGATCCTTATGCTCGAGATCGTCGAAGGTGGCTATAATCGGTAGTCTGCCGACAAATTCAGGAATTAAGCCGTATTTATTCATGTCTTCAGGCGCGACATTCTTGAGGATCTCACCTATTTTCTTTTTCTCCGCTCGAGTTAAGTCAGCGCCAAAACCCAAGCCTCGTTTGCCGGTGCGCCGCTGGATGATTTGTTCAATGCCTGTAAAGCTGCCCCCACAAATAACCAGGATCTGCGAAGTATCGACTTGCATCATTTCGTTTTGCCCGTATTTTCTGGAGCCGCGGGGGGCAACGTTGGCCATTGTCCCTTCAATAATTTTCAGGAGAGCTTGTTGCACGCCCTCGCCGGAGACATCGCGGGTCATTGAAGGGGAATCGCCACGCCTCGCAATTTTGTCAATTTCGTCGATATAGATAATGCCTTGCTGGGCACGTTCGACGTCGCCATCGGCCGCGGCCAGGAGATTGCTCAAGATGTTCTCAACGTCTTCACCCACGTAGCCCGCTTCCGTTAGTGTGGTGGCATCAGCGATGGTAAAGGGGACATTCAAAAGTTTAGCCAGGCTTTGAGCCAGGAGTGTTTTCCCTGTGCCGGTGGGGCCAACCAGTAACACATTTGATTTCGATATCTCTATTTCATCTGCACCATTTTCGAGAATATGGCGGATACGCTTATAATGATTGTAGACCGCAACACTAACGACCTTTTTCGCGTCTGCTTGCCCGATGACGTAATTGTCCAGGAAGTTTACCATCTCTTCAGGGGTGGGAAGAGCCTTGGGCTCTTGTTCGAGAAGTTCTTTTTCTGTTTCCTCGTCAATAATATCGGTACAGAGGCGGATACACTCGTCACAGATGTATACGGTAGGGCCTGCAATGAGTTTGCGCACTTCTTTTTGCCCTTTACCACAAAAAGAGCAGCTGAGTTGGTTGGTTCGAAAATCTTTTGATGCCACGAGAATACTCTTCCTAGAACTCCAGTTTAGCAAAGCTCTATGGTGGCAGCCAAAGCTTTTTTTAGGGTCTTTTTGGCATCGATTTTGCGCTCCCTTAGTCGCTTGACACCTACCGAACCGTTCTTTAAAGTTTCGTAAATATGGATAAGGAAAGAAGAAATCAGTATATTCTGGAACTTACGGTAGCGACCTATTTGCAGACCGGTCAGCCCATTTCTTCTGCAGAATTGGCTAAACGTCTAAAAAAACTAAAGTTGTCCAGTGCCAGTATACGACACATTCTAATTGAGCTTGAAGAGCAGGGTTATTTAACGCAGCCTCATAAAAGCTCTGGACGTTTGCCTACAGAAAAAGGTTTGCGCTTCTACCTTGATCGCTTTGAGCAGCTTCGATTACGCCGAAAAGATCGGCAGGCTATCGATCATGCTCTATGCAGTGAGCATATGGAATTGGTTCCGCAGGTTCTTGGCCAGTCCCTGTCTATGCTTTCGGGGCAGCTGGCCTTGATTGCTTTGCCCAATCATGAAGGTCGTCGTTTTCGCGAAATTGCTCTTATGCGCTACGACAAACAACAGTATTTGGCTTGTGTGGTTTTTGAGAATGGGTTGCTTGAGCAGAAGCGTTTAAATGTGAACTTTGTACTCGATGATATTGAATTACAGCGTATTCAAAATCTTTTGAATGAACGGCTGAAACATCGGACATTAAACGAAGCAAAAAAACTTATTGAAGAGGAACTAGGTCAAGCTAAGGAAGAGGCCAGACGCTTTGAGGAGAAGGCCTATCAAATGGGGGCGCAGGTTTTGCCGATGGTAGAGGCAAAGATATCTGTTTTTGGCCGAGCGCAACTCGTGCGCCAGCCGGAGTATATGGATGATTTGAAAAAGCTACCAACCCTTCTCGATGCAATTGAGCGAAACGAAATACTTTTGAAACTGCTCGAAAGCCTAAAGCAGGCCGATGGCACGCAGGTCCTTCTGGGCTCGGAGCACAATGTTGATCCGGTGTCGCCTTTAACCTGTATTGGGGGAACATGGACAGGAAACGATTCTGGAGAAATAGTAGTTGGGTTGCTGGGACCTAAACGAATGAATTACGGACGCCTCTTGCCGATGGTTGATTACGCAACGCGACGTTTGGGCGATTATTGGAACGATCTCTAGATCGCGTCTTGGGAAGCATAGAAGGATATGGCAGCGGAATTTGATCTTGGAAGCGAACTTGAGGCGGCCATGGCCCAGGCCCTGGAGTCGGTTGAGCGTATTGAGTCTGAACGAAAAGGGGAAGAGCCGAAGCCTGCAAAGAAAGAGGAAGATGAAGATCCTTCCTTAAAGTATCGTCAGGGATGGCAGGATATCGGTGATGATGAAGATGAGGACGAATTAAGTTCGGTTCGCAAGCAGCTTTTACGCTTGGCTGCGGATTTCGATAATTTTAGAAAAAATGCGCGAAAAGAAATTGCGAAGGTTAGGGACTTTGGTAATGAGCAGCTTTTTCTCTCTTTGCTGCCGATATTAGATAACCTTGAACGAGCCTTAGAGCACCATGAAGGTGTGGACGACAAATGGGTTCACGGTGTTGAGATAATTTGCAAGCAGTTTTCTGAGGTTTTGGAGAGTTTTGGTGTGGTTAGCTTCCCCTGTCTTGGTGAAACTTTTGATCCGGAAAAGCACGAAGCAGTGGAAAAAGTACCTGCTGAGGACGGAAAATCTGGCGTAGTAGTCGAAGAATTTGCTAAAGGATATATGCAGCACAAAGAGCTTCTGCGTCCAGCACAGGTTGTTGTGGCAGTTGCTGGCTATGTTAAGGAAGAAATGGATCTTGATGGCATAGAGATATTGGCGGATATCGAGGATGAAGAAGGGTAAGCGTGTTAGCTCATGGGTAAGACAGTAGGTATAGATTTAGGAACGACAAACTCCGTTGTCAGTGTGCTTGAAGGCTCTCGCCCGACGGTTATTCCAAACAATGAGGGCTCACGAACAACACCTTCAATGGTGGCTTTTGGAGAAGAAGGTGAGCGTTTGATGGGACATGTTGCCAAGCGACAGGCTGTAACAAACGCCGAGAATACCTTATATTCAGTTAAACGATTTATTGGTCGTCGTTTTTCAGAAGAGCAGACCCAGAAGAACATCAGTCGCATGCCATATAAAATTGTTGAGTCAGAGCGTGGCGATGCATTCGTTGAGGCGGGTGATGAAACCTACTCTCCAGCAGAAATATCCGCAATGATTCTTGGAAATATGAAGGAAATTGCGGAGGAGTATCTTGGTGACACTGTAACGGACGCGGTGATTACAGTTCCGGCATATTTTGATGATAGCCAGCGTCAAGCAACAAGGGATGCGGGGAAAATTGCAGGATTAAATGTTGAAAGAATTATCAACGAGCCGACAGCTGCGGCTTTGGCTTACGGTGTGGACAAGAAAGATGATCGAAAAATCGCTGTCTATGACCTTGGTGGTGGAACGTTCGATATCTCGGTGATGGAATTGGTTGGCGATGTGTTCAACGTCATTTCTATTAGTGGGGACACCTATTTGGGTGGTGATGATTTTGACAATCGAATTATTGATTTGCTAGCGGAAGAGTTTCAGAAGGAAAATGGGGTGGACCTTCGGGGAGAGCCGATGTCGCTTCAGCGCTTGAAAGAGGCAGCAGAAAAAGCAAAGCATGAACTCTCATCTTCGCCGGAAACAGAAATCAATCTTCCATTTATTTCTGCGGATGACGATGGCCCGAAACATTTAACGCGCACGATGACCCGTCAAGAGCTTGAAGGGTTGACTGGCGATCTGGTCGAGCGCAGCATTGAAATATGTGGTAAGGCTCTCGAAGAAGCTGAATTGGGTGTCGACGATATAGAGGATATCTTGCTGGTCGGCGGTCAGACGCGAATGCCCCTTATTCAGGAAAAAGTAAAAGAGTTTTTTGCTAAGGAGCCCAATCGCGAAATTAATCCTGATGAGGTTGTTTCTATCGGAGCAGCTTTGCAGGGTGCTGTCATTAGTGGCGATATTAAGAATGTTTTGTTGTTGGATGTCACACCGCTTTCCTTAGGGATTGAAACAGCAGGTGGCATTTTTACGGCACAAATTCCCCGTAACACCACTGTCCCGACGAAAAAGGCGGAGGTGTTTACAACAGCAAGGGACAACCAGTCATTGGTCAATGTTCACGTTTTACAAGGTGAACGACCTATGGCCATCGATAACAAGACCCTGGCACGTTTTGAGTTATTAGGTATTCCGCCGGCTCCACGAGGTGTGCCGCAAATTGAAGTCTATTTTGAAATTGACGCCAATGGGATTGTAAATGTTTCAGCAAAAGATTTGGGTACCGGTAAGCACCAAAAGGTTCGTATTACTGATCAATGCGGTCTAAATGAGCAAGAGGTGTTGGCTATTGTAGAAGACTCTGAAGCGCACAAGCATTCTGATGAGCAGAAGCGCAAAGAAGCAGAAATGGTCATTAACGCAGAAGGACTTATTTATACCACGGAGAAATCACTCGAGGAGTATGCCTCTTCTTTAGATCCGGAAGATCTTGAGCTGATTCAAAATGATTTGGATGAGTTGAAAACGGCTCTTGAAAGCAAGGAAATTCAGCTTATCGAGCAAAATTATAAAGCTCTTGAAACTTCCTCCTACCGCATTGCGGAAACGATTTACGCACAGGGTTAGAGTGCAAAGTTGGTGCAGTGAAAGACCCCTATAAAATATTAGGCGTCGCAAGGACTGCTGGTCCGGAAGAGATAAAAAAATCCTATCGCGCATTGGCGCATCGTTATCATCCAGACAAAAACCCAGACGATTCACTTGCAGAGGAACGCTTTAAAGAGGCTCAAGCCGCCTATGATTTGCTAAGCGACCCACAAAAACGCAAAGAATACGACCACTTGGGCCGCTTTGGGCAATCAGCCTCGAGTAGCAGACCCCAATCTCCAGACAATGCTGGTGGCTTTGGCCAAAACTTTGGTGACCTTTTTGGTGACCTTTTTGGTGAATTTTTTTCTAATCGCAATAAATCGGTTCGTTCTCGCGGAGAGGATCGCAGATATACCCTGGAAATCGATTTTGTTCGCGCAAGTCTTGGAGGCGAGGAAGTTATACGGGTTCCCAGGGCTCACTCCTGCGTGACTTGTAATGCAACGGGGGCCAAGCCCGGCTCGTCGCCACAGCTTTGTCATGCCTGTGGAGGCTCGGGGCAGGTTGGAGTTCAGCAGGGGCTCTTTACAGTCAATAAAACCTGCACCTATTGCAGTGGTCGGGGCAAGTTGATTGCGGATCCTTGTGTTGACTGTGCTGGGCAAGGATTGCAGGAAAAGAAAGTTAATCTAAAAGTGCGTATTCCCCCAGGGACTGAATCAGGAACCACATTGCGTTATGCGGGCGAGGGTTACCCCGGAAAAGCTGGTGGGGCAGATGGTGATTTGCGAGTGGTTCTAAAGGTAAAAGCTCATCCGTTTTTTAAGCGTGACGGGGCAGATCTTTATTGTGAGCTCCCTTTGACCATTGTCGAAGCGGCCTTGGGGACTGAAGTCGATATACCCACGCTTGATGGCAAGGTGAAAATGAAAGTTCCGCCAGGTACTCAAGGAGGTAAGATTTTTCGTTTAAAAGGTAAGGGGGTGAAAAAACTATCGAGCACCTCTCGAGGCGATCAGCATGTGGAAATTAAGATTTTGACACCGATAAAGTTGGATGCGCAAAGCCGTGCTGCGCTAGAAAACTTAAGAATGTTAAATGACGAGGAACACTACCCTGAGCGTTTAGAGTTTCGCAAGCATTTGAAGTAAAGAGGACTACTTGAGTTTATCTTGTAGAATTTGATTTACCAGCTTGGGATTTGCTTTGCCCGCAGTGGCTTTCATCACTTGACCAACAAAAAAACCCAGCAACTTTGTGTTGCCCTCTTTATATTGTCTAACATTGTCACTGTTTTCTTGAAGAATTTTGTCTACGACGGGTTCGATTTCATCGAGGTTCGTGACCTGTTTTAAGCCTTTGTTCGCAACAATGTCCTCGGGGTTTTCACCGTTTTTGAGCATTTCCTCAAAAACATCTTTGGCAATTTTTCCAGAAATAGTTTGCTCATCAATCAGTTTTACCAGTCGTCCTAAATATTGGGGTGGAAAAGCTAATGTTGTAATAGATGTGCCTTTGATAGCCCGCAGCACTTCGTTGATTACCCAGTTTCCGATCGCTTTGGGGTTTTTATGTTCCTGTAGAGCGCTTTCAAAGAAATTTGCAATTTCTACATCTTCACTTAAGACGGTAGCATCGTATTCGCTGAGTTCAAGCTCGCTAATATAACGCTCAATCTTTTGCGTGGGCAATTCAGGAAGCGAGGAGTTAATTTCAGCGATCTGCGTTTCATTGAGAACCAGGTCGGGCAAGTCAGGATCGGGAAAGTATCGATAATCGTGGGCTTCCTCTTTGGAGCGCATCGAGCGGGTCATTTTTGCTTGAGAGTCCCACAGTCTGGTTTCCTGAATAACTTTTTCTCCTCGGTCGAGGACCTCTGTTTGTCTAAGAATTTCATACTGAATGGCCTGACTTACGAAACGAAAGGAGTTGATGTTTTTCAGCTCGGTACGAGTGCCCAGTTCTTTTTGCCCGATTGGCTTGATGGACACATTCGCATCACAACGCAAGCTGCCTTGCTCCATATTGCCATCGCACACATCAAGATATCGTAAGATTTGTCGCAGCGACTTCATATAGGCTGCGGCCTCTTCTGGTGAATGGAGATCCGGTTTCGTGACGATTTCGACCAGTGGAATGCCTGCTCTGTTGAAGTCAACGTATGATCTATTTCCTGCAAGAGCCGCATCGTGAACATTTTTTCCCGCGTCTTCTTCCATATGAATACGTTCGATTCGAATGGTTTTTTCTGCATCCCCAACTTTAATCGTAAGTCGGCCGTTTGAGGCAATAGGCTGATCATATTGAGAGATCTGATAGCCTTTAGGTAGATCGGGGTAGAAATAGTGTTTTCGTGACCACTGCGAACGATGATTTACGGTGCAGTTTAGTCCGATGGCAGCTCTTATGGCGAGCTCGACAGCTTGCTCATTGAGAACAGGCAATACACCGGGCATGCCCAAGCATATTTCGTTGGTATTGGCGTTGGGAGCGGCTCCAAAATGAGTTGGTGCGGGCGAAAAAAGCTTCGAGTTAGTTTGCAGCTGTGCGTGGACTTCAAGCCCGATGACTGGTTCATAGGCCATTGGGACGCCTCTTGTGATGTTCAGTTTCGCGTTCAAAGGCATATGCATATTTTAGTATTCGCGCTTCCTCCCATGCTGGACCTAAGAGCTGTAGCCCGATGGGGAGATCATCTCTATTAAACCCACAAGGCAAAGAGATGCCGGGAAGCCCTGCAAGATTACAGCTCACGGTGAATATATCTGCCAGATACATTTCTATAGGGTCAGCTTGATGGGCACCGAGTTTAAAGGCAACATTTGGGCTTGTGGGTGTCAAAATAAGATCGACTTTTTCAAAGGCAGCAGCAAAATCGTTTCGGATCAGAGTGCGAACGCATTGGGCCTTAGCATAGTAGGCATCATAATAGCCTGCAGAAAGAGCGTAGGTTCCAAGCATGATGCGACGTTTCACCTCTAAGCCAAACCCGTGACCGCGAGTGTTGCTGTACATCTCGTTTAGTCCCTGGCCTGGATCTTTGCGCAGTCCGTAGCGCACACCATCGTAGCGTGCGAGATTGCTTGATGCTTCGGCCGTAGCAATCAGATAGTATGTGGCTATAGCGTAGCTTGTATGGGGGAGAGAAATGTCAACAATTTCACAGCCCATATTTTGATACACACGAATCGCTTGATTTATAGCGTCGGCTATTTCGCTGTCCAGTTCACCAACAAAGTATTCCTTCGGGATCCCTATACGAATAGGAGTAATCTTTTCGTCGCATGAACTGGCATAGTCGACCACCGGGGTATTGGCGCTGGTTGAGTCGGCAGGGTCATGGCCCGCAATAGTATTGAGCATTAAAGCCGCATCTTTGACGGATTTTGTCATTGGCCCCACTTGATCGAGAGAGCTGGCGAAAGCGATTACCCCGTACCGTGATACACGGCCATAGGTTGGTTTTAAGCCAACTATTCCATTCAGTGAGGAGGGTTGTCGAATAGAACCTCCGGTATCTGTACCAAGAGAGCCATAGCAAAGGCTTGCTGCAACACTTGCGGCGGAGCCACCCGAGGAGCCGCCGGCGACTCGTTCGAGATCCCATGGATTATGCACAGGCTTAAAGGCAGAATGCTCATTGCTTGAGCCCATTGCAAATTCATCCATATTTAGTTTTCCAAGAATGACCGCTCCTGCATCCTTGAGCTTCTTGACGACAGTTCCGTCATAGGGGGCAATAAAGTTTTCCAAAATCTTAGAAGCGCAGGTTGTTGGCAGGTCGTTTGTCAGAAAAATATCTTTCAATGCCAGTGGAACTCCGTCAAGAGCTCCTTTGCTTTCATTCTTTTCTCTGCGTGCATCCGCGCCTTTTGCTTGTTGGATGGCTCCTTCACGGTCAACATGAAGATATGCGCCGATTTTAGGGTCGTTTTTTTCGATGTGGTTAAGACAAAGGTTGGTGAGTTCCAAACTCGATACTTTTCTCTCTGCCATAAGTGATATAATTTCACTTATTGTTTTATGAATTAATTCGGACACACTTTACTCAACAATTTTAGGCACCCCGAAGCCATCCCCAATGCGTTCAGGAGCTCCCCGTAGAGTTTTGCTGCTTTCAAGACAAGGCTGACTCGAATCCTCACGGTATTTGGTGGGCAGAGGAATAGCGTGACTGGTTGGCGTGACATTCGAAGTATCAAGTTGATTTAACAGCTCGACGTATCTAAGAATGTCCTCCAGGTTAGAGCCTATTTCCTTGGCTTCTTCAGGAGACAAGTTGAGTCGGGCTAATTTGGCAATATGATGAACTTCTTCGCTGTCAATTTTTGAGTGTTCACTCATTTTTTCTCGCTGTAATCCTTTAAGGAGAAAAATCGCAGAATATTATCCCAGTAGCCTTCGTGCCCAACAAGATCGTCGAGGTCATGATCATCAAGGACGATGCAGTGGCAGGCAAAGCAGCGTTCAACCTCAATACCGTGATAGGTGAGATGATGCAGAGGCATACCGCACTTTGGACAGCGCATATGGTGGAGGTCTTTTAGCCTTTCCTTTTCAGCCTCAGCGATTTCTTTGGCGTGCGCGATTGCGAGTTGACGCTTTTTTTCTGCGTCCTCTCTGGCAAAATATTCGTCTTCAGCATGTGATGTCACGATTTTCTCCTTTGCTGGCGTTTAAGGTTAAGGGGTCAAAAGTTTTATCATGCGTTTCGCAACGGGCGTTTCAGGCCCATTGGGAACCAGCCCGACATATTTTTTGTAGTTTTTGAGCGCAAGATCATTCTTGTCATCTGCGTGATAGGTTTCACCGAGGCCCATATAAGCGTCAGCAAAGTTTGGCTGCCATTCTAAGGCAAGGTTAAAACTTTTGACGGCAGCCTTTATGTCTTCAAGGTCGATATAGCACCAGCCCGCACCCGCATATGCCTCTGGGCGAGTTCTGTCGACTCCAATAGCTTGTTCAAACAGCCGGATGGCTTCTTTGGCTCTATCAATTTGTTGTAAGCGAGATGCTTTTGCGGTCAACTCGTCATAGCTGAGCTTTGGCTTGTTTGCGTCTTCTATGGCTTTATCCGTTTCTTTGATTCGAGCAGCGGCTCGAGTATGTTGCCCATTCTTCGCAACGATCTTAGAAAAGATTTTTTTTGCGTCTTCAAGTTTTCCCTGGCTTAACAACGTTTTCCCTAAATCGTACTCTGCGCGAACAAAGTTAGGATGCTTTTTCACAATACGTTGCAGCGCGTCTGCCTGGCTCTGAAGATCTTCAGCGTTGTCGCTAAACTTATAGGCTTTAAGCAGCAGAATTTCTTTTTGCTTTTTGTCTTCCGGTTTGACTTTACTCAGTAAGTTTTCAAAATCAATGACATTTTTTTCATAGAGGTAGTAGTCCGCGAGGGCGCGAATCGCTTGTATGTTGTTGGGTTCACGCTTGAAGCTTTGTTGCGAAATCAGCAATGCCCTTGCTTGATCTTTACGGCTGTCTTTTACTTCTTGACCATTTTGGGTCTCTTGTTGTTCGCCATAATATTCAAGCTTGATTGATGCACGTCGCATGAGCCCTTCAGCCAGTGCGGTGTGGGCGTCCAAGTAATCATCTTTTAGAGCAATCGTTTGTTCAAAGAGTGCGATGGCGGTGCTGAGACCGTTTTCTGTATCATTCAACATTTCTTTGTAGCCAGCGGCCAGTTGTTGAATTGCTGCCTCAGGCACTTCATCACTAATGCCTTTGAATGCTCCCTGTATGTAGGCCAGGCTTACGCTGGTTCCGAGCACAAGCCCCGCAATAGCGAGATAAATATATTTACGATAGGATTTTTTTTCTGGTTCTTCTGCAAGATTAGTTGGAGGTATAAATTCGCTTTGGACTTCTTCTTTGACTGGTTCCTCTGTTGCCTCCGCTTCCGCCTCTGACCAGTTTGGTTGTTCGCGCACTGAAATTTCATCATCACTGATTGTTTCGGCGGGGTCAGTACTTGCCAGGCCTTGTCCTTCCACTGCCTTAAAAAACATAGACAGCTCAGCGATATCGCCAAGGGATTTCCAATGCGTTCCTGTTTTGGAAATCTCATCTCGGCGTTCAACTTTTTTCTCGACAATCCATCTTTGAAGAGTTGTTAATTCGCGAAAATGATAAGTGGTGCCATCAGTTTGTTTAACTTTCCACTCTGCATCTCCCGCATCACCGGTTTTAGTTGGACGATAGACTCGGAACACGTGTGCACAGGAAGCACATTTTACCGGCAGTCCTTTATGCGGTATTCGTGCAGCATCGAATTCGTAAACCCGACCACATCTCTGGCAATGTATATCCATAACTTTTTAACCTATCAGAGTACGTTTTTCTCAAACCTAGAAGGCTATTGCAATGATCTAGATCGGTTCAACAAAGCGGGCAACAATGACTTTGCGCCCAACATTGGGAAAATTCACGGTCAATTTTTCATCTCGTCCTTTACCTTGGCTGGTCAGAACCGTTCCTTTGCCAAATGTTGCATGAAAAATGTGCTGTCCCTTTGAGTAGTTTGTGTCCTCAGCAGAGTCTGGTTCGACTTCGCCGAAAAAATCATCAATAAATTCAGATGGTTCCGGCCTTTGTGCTGATACCTTTTGCTTTTGTTGATGCTGGCTTTGGGATTGTAATTCGAGAAGATCGTCGGGGATTTCGCCGACAAAGCGGGAAATTTCAGAAAATCTTGTTTCCCCAAAGACGCTGCGTGAGCGGGCGGCGCTCAGGTGTAGGTTCACTTTTGCCCTGGTGAAGCCCACGTAGCAAAGCCGTCGCTCCTCTTCGAGTTCCGCAATATCGTCCTGACTGCGCCCATGGGGAAGCAATCCTTCTTCCAGCCCAGGGATATAAACTGTTGTAAATTCTAGACCTTTTGCCGTATGAAGGGTCATAAGGGAGACGTGCCTTTGCTCCTCACCTGCTTGGTCAAGGTCGGTGGCGAGAGCAGCCTCTTCTAGAAATTGGCCAACACTTGGTTCACTGCTAAGCTCTTCAAATTCTTCACAGGCCGCCATGAGTTCACTGAGGTTATCGAGACGTTCAAGCTTTTCAATATCCTGCCCTTGCAGGCTGGCCAAATAGCCGCTTTTTTCGAGAATATTTTGTAATACGACGGTGACTGGTTGATCCTGGCTTTGCAGACTTTGATTATCAATAAGCGTAACAAATTTCATTAATTGCTGTCGCGATCGGGAAGTGAGAATGTCGTCCCGCCCGGTAACCTGCCGAGCTGCATCGAGGAGACCAAGATCATTTTGCTGAGCGTAGCTTTGTACTTTTTCCAGGGTGGTTTTACCGACGCCTCGTGTGGGAACATTGACGACCCGAAGAAAGTCCACATCTGAGCTGGGGTTAACCAAAAGCTTAAGATAGGAAAGCGCATCTTTGACTTCTTTGCGGTCGTAAAAGCGAATGCCCCCATATATTTTGTAGGGGATATTGCGTCTGCGCAGAGCATCTTCAATAGGTCTACTTTGGGCATTTGTTCGATAGAGAATCGAAAAATCCTCAGGCGCCTGATTTTGCATGAGTTCGAGGGCGATGGATTGTCCAATGGCTTCGCCCTCATCTCTTTCGGAAGGAAATAGGCGAAAGCCAATTGGGGTACCTAGCTCACCTTCGGAAAAAAGAGTTTTTCCTTTACGGGATCTGTTGTTTGCTATGAGTGTGTTGGCAGCCTCGAGAATCCGTTTGGTCGAGCGATAGTTTTGTTCAAGACGGATTGTTTTGGCCCCTGGAAAATCCTTCTCAAAGCGAAGAATATTTCCTATGTCAGCACCGCGCCAGCGGTAGATACTTTGATCGTCATCCCCAACAACCGTTAAGGTTTCGCCTTTGCCAGCGAGCAGGCGCAGCCATTGATATTGGACAGGGTTTGTATCTTGATATTCATCCACTAAAAAATATCTCCAGCGTCGCTGGAGCGTTTCAAGAACTTCCTTGTTTTCTTTTAAGAGTTTTAAGGCAATTAAGAGAAGATCAGAGAAGTCTACAGCCTGATTTTCAAGACAGCGTTTTTGATAGAGAACGTAGAGTTTAGCGGCTTTTTGCGCGATCATATCGAAAGCCGAGGGGATAACATTTTTCGGCTCAAGGCCGGCATTTTTCCACTGATCAATTTTATGACCGATAGCTTTGGGAGTGAACACTTGAGGATCAAGATTCATTTCTTTGAGGCATTGTTTGAGCAGCTGTTTGCGATCTGAATCATCATAGATGGTAAAGTATTTGTTTAGCCCCACTTCCTCAGAAAATTCCCGAAGAATGCGGACACAAATAGAGTGAAAGGTTCCGATGTGCGGCTGTGAGTCGTTGTTTGGGCAGAGCTTTAAAGTTCGCTCTTTCATCTCTTTTGCCGCCTTATTGGTGAAGGTCACAGCCAGAATCTTATGGGGCCAAACATTGTGTTGCTCAATGAGCTCCGCAATACGATAGGTGATAACTGTCGTTTTGCCACTGCCGGCACCAGCGAGAACAAGGAGTGGTGAATTGCTGTGAAGAACGGCTTGTTGTTGCGCAGGGTTAAGTTTTTCGAGATTGGTGAACATTTTAGCTGTACTTACTCAGTCGTTCAGCAATGATGTGATCAATCACATCTCGGGAATTTTGATCGATATTAATGAACTCGATACCCATGCCGGGGTTTTCCTGGCTGGGATGGTTTACGTGGACCACCTTTCCCAGCCCTTCAATTAATTTTTCGCCATCCTCAAGTTGGATTTGCAAATATATCATTGATCCCAGAGGGTGAGGGTCCAAGGATTTGATGAATAGCCCGCCGGAGGAAATATTGAGAGCATAATCTTTGAGAAAAGTTTCCATATCTTTGAGTCGAAATTGGACAAGAAGTTGGAGGGGAATGCGGGGGTGTTCGCGTTGTTCTGGTCCGGAAGACATGGAAGAATTATATGCCTTATTTGTTTTTGTTTGTGCAACAGTTTTTTACTTGAGGAGTAAATTTAGTCGCAAAGGCCAAGGAGTTCCAGGGCTTCTTGAATTGTGCGGACTTGGTTGATCTCAAGGCCATCAGGAAAAGACTCAATCTTTTGATTGTCAGTTTTAGGTATAATACATCTTTTGAATCCGAGTTGGGATGCTTCGAAAAGTCTTTCTTCGAGTTTTGTAACGTGACGCAGCTCTCCGGTGAGGCCAATTTCGCCTATACAGACGAAATCATCGGGTAGAGCAACATTTTTAGAGGACGAGGCGATGGCCAACATGACGCCAAGATCGGCGGCTGGTTCGTG
>CAXGWX010000003.1:0-50196 GCA_964013445.1 uncultured Bdellovibrionales bacterium
CTTTTTGCGCGGGAAACAGGCTATGATTTAGAAGAACTCGAACCCGAGTATCAGCTGGAAGCGGACCTTGGTATCGACACCGTAAAGCAGGCAGAGATCTTTGCTTTATTGCGTGAAGAGTTCTCTATTCCCAGTGAAATCACTTTTGAGTTGTCGGAGGTACAGACCTTAAACGCGGTTGTTGCTTTCCTGGAAAACTCTGGTGGTACGAGCGCTCAGGAACCGACAGCACCTAAGGAAAAAGAAAGTGTAGAGCCTACGCAAGAAGTGTCTCAGGCAGAGAGTGCAAGAGAAGGAGTTGAGGTTCAGTCTGGCGATGCGAGCGGCTTGCTCAAGGAAATTCAAGAGATTTTTGCTGAACAGACTGGCTACGATGTTGAAGAGCTGGAACCTGACTATCAGCTTGAGGCCGATCTGGGTATTGATACGGTAAAACAGGCTGAAATCTTTTCCCACATTCGTGAGCATTATGGCATTCCTGCGGATGTCACTTTTGAACTCAGTGAGGTTCAGACACTTCATTTGGTGGCGAATTTTATCGGTCAACATCGAGGTGATGGGGAGCAGGTTCCGGTCGAGAAGGTTCCTCAAAGCAGTGTGCTGCCAGAACCTGTAAACGAAGAAAAAGAGCCTACACCAGAAAAGTCATCAGCACTTGTCGCAGGTGAAGGACTTTTAGAGGAGATTCAAAAGCTTTTTGCCGATGAGACCGGCTATGAACTTGAAGATCTGGAGCCCGAACATCAACTTGAGGCGGATTTAGGCATTGATACGGTTAAGCAAGCGGAAGTTTTTGGCATATTGCGTCAGCGTTATGGTTTGGAGCAGGAAGAGGGTTTTGACTTAGCTTCGGTGCAAACAATCTCTGCAGTTCATGATTATCTTGTGAGCCGTATTTCAGGCGCAAATAGAGCTGATGGCACCCGCGAGGAGAGCATTGAGGCCAGTCCATCAGCCGTAGAGAGTCCGGTTCGAGAAGAAGCAAGAGTCAGTTCAGCACAGGCCGGTGACTTACTGGTTGAGATCACAACCATTTTCGCTGAGCAAACGGGCTACGATGTTGATGAACTCGAACCTGATTATGAGTTGGAAGCGGATTTGGGTATCGATACAGTTAAGCAGGCTGAGATTTTGAGCCTATTGCGTGAACGCTATGGCTTTGAACAGGATGAAAGTGTCGAGCTGGCAGATTTGCAAACCCTACATAGAGTTACAGACTATGTGGCCAAGCGCCAGCAATCTCCCGAAGTAGAGGAGGAAGGGCAAAGTTTGCCGCAGAGCAGCGTCGAGCAGGAAGCACCAAGAGCAGTCACGCAAGGAAGCATTAAGGCGGCGAAGGTCGAGTTAGAGGAATTGCCTTTGATCTTAGGTGCGGCGCGTAATTGCAGAGGGCGACGCGTCTTGCTAGTGTGCGCAGAAGGCGACACTCGTCAAATCACTCTGACACGAGCACTGGAAAGTCGTGGTGCGGATGTTCGGGTTTGTGATGATTTTCTTTCACGCGCTCCTGCTGAATGGGAAAATGTGGTGGTTGACGCAACAGAACGTTGTGTCGATGACGTGTTTGTGCTTGTTCCCGAAAAGGATGAGTGGAGTGCGTCTAGTGTTAGTGCTCAAATCGAAGCGGTCTTCTTCTTGGCGCGGGCGCTGGCTCGTCGAGGAGATGACTTAGCGGACAAATCTTTTGCTGTTTTGGGGCGGTCTCGCGGTGTACTGTCTTCCGGGCCTCTTTCAGCTCAGGGGCTCTTTCTGAGTGGTGCATCAGGAATACTTAAGAGTATCGCTAAAGAGTGGCAGGCAAAGGTGTTGGTTTGTGATTTAGACTTCAGCTCTGCCATCGATGATGCTCTGGAGACAGGTCTCAACGAATGGCTTTCGGATGGTCCTATCGAAATAGGTTATATCAAGGGGAAGCGTTATACGCTGAAAGATAGCCAAACCCTTTCCTTGAGTAAGGGAGCTCTAAAGAGTACTGACCTTGTTGTGGCCACGGGCGGAGCTCGAGGGGTTACTTTTAGTATACTGCATGATTTGGCGAAGCGTGGTTCTTTCCGACTTGTCGTTTTGGGCAGAACTCGTGCTATCGCTTTGAGCGAGAGCCCGCTGGCATCAATGGGCTTATCAGAACAAAAGGAACTTGCTCGTGCAAGTTTGCTTTCTGCGGGGGAAAAAGCAACGCCGGTAAATATTAGGCGATGGCTTGAAAAAGAAGAGCAGCGACTCGAGGTTTCGAAAAACTTAGATCTACTTCGAGGTTTGGGTTGCGAAGTTGAAACCGCAATATGTGATGTTTCTAAGCGTGGTGATGTTCAGGATACGGTATCGACTATTTCTAATCGCTATGGTCGTGTTGATTTACTCTTGCACGGTGCCGGCTTAGAGGAATCTAAATTTATTCAGGATAAGGACGACAGCGCTTTTGCTCGCGTGTTTGCTCCCAAAGCACAGGCGGCGCTTTTGCTATGGGAAGAATTACAGCCACGAAGAATGGTTTGTATGGGCTCGGTTGCAGGGCGTTACGGTAATGCGGCGCAAGCTGATTATGCGGCCGCCAATAATGTAATGTCCTCCTTGGCGGGAAGCGAAGAGAATAATGTGTTGAATATTGCCTGGACTGCTTGGGGTGGGGTGGGAATGGCTACACGTGGCTCTATCAAAAAAGTCCTCGAGGATGCGGGGGTTGAATTGTTGCCCCTGGAAATAGGCTCAAGTATTGGTGCGGATTTGCTCGCGAGCGATGTTAAGGGCGAGGTTGTTGTTGCTGGAGAGCTTGGTTCTTTCGCACCTAGCGATGACGGCGGCGGCCAAAAAGGGTCGACCGGAGCTTCGGGCCAATTTTTTGAGCGCATTGGTGCGGAGGCAGGTAAAACCGTTTATTGCCGTCGCTTCGATGTTCATCAGGATCCTGGCTTAGATCACCACCGGATCAACGGAGTGCCTGTTTTGCCGGGAGTGCTTGGGATTGAATTGATGGTGCAGGCGGCCAGAGAACACTTTGGCCAGGACATCCCGGAATTGTCCGATATAAAGTTTAGTTCACCGTTAAAAATGTTTAGAGATGAGCCTGTAGATGTAGAGGTTGAGATTGCTTGGGAGGAGAGTCAGGTCGTGGCCCGTCTCATTTCTCTTTTTAAG
The DNA here is from genome assembly GCA_964013445.1 of uncultured Bdellovibrionales bacterium. Classification (GTDB taxonomy): domain Bacteria; phylum Myxococcota; class XYA12-FULL-58-9; order XYA12-FULL-58-9; family JASMKV01; genus JASMKV01. Next base: position 3,136 of record CAXGWX010000003.1, read on the forward strand.
GGGCCGAAGAAATTGCTGCGCAAAGAGCATTTTAGCGCACTTATTCATCTTGAAAGCACAAATGACGAGCCAAGAGTGAAGCCATCATTCACGCAAAAGGAGTTTTCAGAAATCACGATTAAGCAAGCCTATGAGAGATATTTCCACGGGCCTCGCTTTAAGGTTATGCAGGACCTTATCTCCTGGGATGGCAATGGATTGGTGAGCGCCTTGGCTCATGATCGACCGATTTGGATGCATAAGACCTCGCATACGGAATTCTCTTCTGCTCCTTTCATGCGTGAAGGTGCGTTCCAGACTGCCGGTCTGTGGGAAATGGTGCACTATGACCGTATGGCACTGCCCTTTGGAGTTAAGCGGGTTATGTTTTTTCCTAATAACGCAGCGGAGGGCCCAGTTTACTCTTTCATCGCGAAGACAGGGGAAACGGAAAACGGGTTAATATTTGACTTGTGGTCAATCGATGGAAGTGGACGAATTGTTGATTATATGGAGGGCTACGAGACAGTCAGGCTACGTGATTTTGCCGCCGCCGAATGTTTTGACCGACCGAGTCGGGAACCCGGGACCGATTTGCATGTCTGGCAAAGTATCCAAATTTCGGAAGCGCAAGAATTGCAGGAAAAAGGTGAAGACGAGTTGTCGAAGTTCCTTAGTTCAGGGGAAAGAGAAGTTTTTTCTGGTTTTACGAAGGACAAGCGTCGGGATGAGTGGTTGGCTGGGCGCATCGCATTAAAGCGTCTGCTTCGCGAAATATCCTTTAGCCAGAAGGGTGTTATTCTACCCTATACAGATATTGTGATTTATAACGATGCGGCTGGTACCCCTCATTTGGATGTTGTTGGCAGACCGGAACTAAATAGCGCAAGCGTCTCTATTTCTCATCGCATGGACATGGCAACAGCATCTTGTATTCTGGCGCCTGGACATAGGGTCGGCATCGATGTCGAGTTTATTGAAGAAAAGCAGAGCGCCTTTCTAAATACCTATTTTACCGCTGCAGAACAGGCTCTTTTCGACGAATCGGATAATTTGTCTTATCTTGTTAATGCATCCTGGGCGGTTAAGGAAGCATGTTTGAAAGCACTTGGCATTGGCGCTACAATAGATTTTAGACATATTGAGGTTCGACATCTGGGTGGTACTTGGTGGGTTGAATTTCATGGGGATGCCCGGGATAAGGCGGAGCGCCTTGGGGTGACAAAGGTAGACGCGTTGGTTGAGCAAAAAGATAATTATGTGATTGCACGTATTACACTGAACGTAAGTGAATAGGCTGTTACTGAAAGATAGATGAAGTGAGAGTGGGTTAAAGCTATGGCAATTGAAATGGAGTTGGCGGCACCATCCTTATTGATAGCGGTTCCGCAATTAGGAGACCCCAATTTTAAGAAAGGCGTCATTTTAGTTATCGATCATGGCGATGAAGGAACGATGGGGCTTCTTATCAACAGGTTTGTTGATCTTGATATCGGGGAATTCTTTGCCGGACACGATATTCATTTTGGCGGCGATCATGCGTTGCAGGTCTGCCAAGGAGGACCGGTAGAGCCAGAACGAGCATTTATCCTGCACAGCTCTTTGCATGAGGGGCCTGAAACGGAATCGGTTTTGGGTGATGTGCGTTTGAGTTATTCTCTAGAGTCATTGGAACTGCTTGCAGAGGACCCACCGGAACGTTTACGCTTTTATTTGGGCTATGCGGGATGGGGTCCAGGGCAGCTGGCAGAAGAAGTAACAAGTGGGGCATGGCTTGTTGCCGAGGCCAACGAAAATTTGCTTTTTGATACGCCTGTTGATGATATTTGGGAGCACGCCCTGAATGAACTCGGAATTGATCCTATGCAGTTGATGTTTAGTGGGTCGATTCACTAGTTGTGCGTTAGTTTTCAGGCTTTCCCCGATACCCGCCGATAGTTTTTTTGATTGGTTCTCTTCGTGTGACGACGGTGATATTCTGATTTTGTCGTTTCACAGCCATAACAATTTGCGAGTCCTTCTTGCCCCGAATTAAGAGAATGACTTCCGCAAGTCCAAGGCCTTTTGTTGTTTTTCCGTCAATTGATTCGATAACGTCTCCTTTTAGAACTTTGGCCATTTCTGCAGGGCTGTTTTTGTGGACAAATTTTACAACCGGTTTGTTCCGATGTATTTCTATCTCAATGCCTACACCATAATACTTTTCAGGAAACGGTTGCACTTCCGTGGTCTCTGCGCAAGAGGAGAGCCAAAGCGCAGGTGTAAGAAGAATAGCCAGAAGCACTTTCATGTTTCAACACGCTTTAAAAGGAGTTGAATTCTGGAAACGGCTTCCTCAATATCTTTCTCCGAGGTGGCAAAGGACATTCTGATAAATCCGTTGGCGCCAAAGCCTTCTCCTGCAACGCAGGCGACCAGACCTTCTTCTAAAAAATGCTCACATAGTTTTAAGGTATTGCCGTATTGCTTACCCAGATAATGGCTAAAGTCAGGGAAGATATAAAATGCCCCTTGGGGTTTGACCGCTGCAATGCCGGGCAAATCGTTTAAGGCGGAATATATAAAGTCACGCCGTTTTGCGAAGTGCGCGTGCATTTCATCTACAGGAGCTTGAGAACCCAGGAGAGCCGCACCAGCAGCTGCTTGGGCTATCGAACAAATTCCAGAGGTCGAAGCTCCTTGAATTCTACTCATGGCTTCAACCAAATCAGCTGGGCCTATAAGAAAGCCAACCCGCCAACCTGTCATGGCATAGGTTTTAGAAACGCCGTTTATCAGCAGTGTGCGATGGCGCAGACTGGGGGCATCGTGAAACAAACACCTAAAGTCGCTGTCATAGATGAGTCCGTGATAGATATCGTCGGAAACGATATAACAATCAGGATACTGCTCCAAAAGGACAGCAAGTTGCTGATAAAAGCTCGTCGGATAAACTGTTCCCGTCGGATTGTTTGGGCTATTAAGAAACAGTAATTTGGTTTTACTTGAGAGTGTCTTCTCAATGTCTTGAATATCCGGGATAAAGTTATTCTCTGCCGTGGATTCTACAATTTTTGTCTCAGCGTTTTGTAGATGAATCATATCAGGATAACTCACCCAATAGGGTGAGATAACCACAGCTTCGTCACCGGGTTCCAGAAGGGCGTGACACAAATTAAAAAGGGCGTGTTTGGCGCCAGCACAAACCATGATCTGGTTTGTCTCGAAAGAGTGTCCATAAATTTCAGAAAAGAAGCTGCTGATTGCCTCTTTGAGCGCCGGTGTGCCACTGACTGGAGTATATTTGGTTTTGCCGGAATTGAGGGCTTCGCGGGCCGCTTCTTTGATATATTCGGGGGTGTCGAAATCAGGTTCACCGGCGGCCAGAGATATTACATCTTTACCGGAAGCTTTGAGCGCTTTTGCGCGCGCGGACATAGCCAACGTGGCAGATGGCTTTACTTTGCTCAGGCGATTGGCAATGTTCATGAGGAGTATTTGTCCTTAAGGGCTAATTCAACATGCGGTGGGACCAGTCCAGATAGATTGCCGTCGAACCTGGCAATCTCGCGCACCAGGTTGCTCGAGACGTAGAAGTGTTCTTCACCAGTCATCATAAAAATTGTTTCGCAATCCCCATAAAGTCTTTTGTTCATATGAGCCATCTGAAATTCATATTCGAAATCAGAAATTGCCCTTAAGCCTCGGACCACCATGTGCGCTGCCTGGTCTTTGACAAAGTCCATAAGAAGTCCATCAAAAGCATCTACACTCACTCTGTCTCTATGTGCTTCCGGTATGCTTTGGGAAATGAGATCAATTCTCTCTTCAACACTAAAGAGGGAGGTTTTTTTCACGTTGTGCGCGATGGCAATAATCAATCGGTCAGCTATGTGCAGAGAGCGCTCAACCAGATTTAAATGTCCATTGGTTATAGGGTCAAAAGAACCGGGGTAAATGGCCAATCTCATGAGCGTCTCCTTCTAGCGCATAAAGAAACTTAACGCGGTATCGCCGAAGATGCGAGAATCTTTCTTCTCCAGACCAAAACACTGATTTTCAACGGTTTTTTTACTTGAATGCTCATAAATTAGGATACCTTCGGGATTTAAGAGCGGGTTTTCTTTCAGCCAAAGAGAAACTTGCGTGGCTTGTTCACCCTCATAGGGTGGATCGACAAAGATAATATCAAAAGAAAGGGATTCGCGAGACAGGATCTTCAACGTTTTGACCGCCTCGTTGCTGTATAAAGTAAAGCTCGCATTGGGAACCAACTCTAGATTTTTTCTTAAAGCCCTCAGAGCGACTTTGTCTTTTTCGACAAAACAACAATGTGCTGCATCTCGTGACAAGGCCTCAAGGCCGAGAGCACCGGTACCGGCGAAGAGGTCCAATATTTTTGCATGAGTGACTTGCGCACCGAGAATCGAGAAGAGGGATTCCCGGATTCGATCTGAAGTCGGACGGGTTCTGTTAGAGTTTGGCGTAGCCAAGCGATGTCCTTTTAACTTACCTGAAATGATTCGCACATGAATTGTTTAACGAAGGTTTGACTAAAGGTCTACTCGTTTTCATTGAGCTCTTCGAGTGCATTGTTCAGATGATTGGGGTTGACGTTTCCTTCAAATTCAAGAGTCGCGTCAAAATCGAGGGAAGTTTTGCTGGTTGCTGCAATATTGCCGAGCCCGTCTGTCTTAAGTCCAACAATCATGCGAAAATCACTTCGATCATATGTGGCATTGCTAAGATGCAATTTGCCGAGTTCACTACGATGCTTGAGCTCATTGACATTTCCAGGCTCGAGTAGAGCCCCCTCCAGGCGGAGTGTACCAGCGGTTAAAAGGGAGTCTTCCAGATCTGCAAAATTGGCGGAAAAGTTGTCGAGATCAACAGCGACCCGGGTCCCTGGCTGGATAGTAATTTTTTTAGGCACGATTGAAGCGTCATCCGGATCAGTTGCCGGTGCAGAAGTTGTGATATGGCCAGAATCAAGCGTTCCCAAAACTTGAAAATCCCGGGCAGCAAATTGTACATTTTTTTCGGCATCCACACTGAAGTTCTCCAGCGACATTTCTATTTCTGCTTGCGGTGCTAAATCCAAAGCGATTTCCGGCCCGATAATTCCAAAGGCCACATCATTGGCAATGGCGCGGCCCTGCATGGTGGCTTCGCCAGGCACCGTTGACTTGATGCTCCAGTTTTCGCCCTCAACGTTAATAAGTGCGGAACCAGAAACATCAACTTGCTGAAAATTAAGGACATAATTTGCGTTCTCAATATCGCCAGCAAGCGATTTGTCGATAATCGGTGGAGAAACAATCGATGCGGATAGCTCAGAGAACACAGAGTCCTCAATGTTCACACGACCCGTACTGTCCAGTTCCAGGTTTCCCTTAAGATGAGCATGATGGACCGCGATAAGGGTTTGTGTGTCGTGGCTGTCTAAGACTGGTGGCGCAACAACGCCGGCAAACTCTCCCTCTATTTGTGGAAGTTTCAAATTAAAGGTGTCTTCTTCGCTGCCTCCTGTTTGAATAACTAAAGATGCATTTTGTACTCTTGCATTTTTGATATCGATTTTACCGCTTGGTACTTGGCCGCGAAGGTTCAAATCAGTGGTTGTTATATTGCTCAATTCCAATTCGATTGTGGGCGATGCCCCCGCCCGGCCGGCCTTGACCCTAATTTTAACATCGATGGTACTTTCCCCAAGATTGACACCCATTTCTTCTTTACCAAGTTGCAAGGAGGAGATGTTGGCTTTGCCCTCAATGGTGAAATCGTCGAGGTCGCCGTGGAGTGCAAGTTGGCTGTCTGGGGCAAACGAGATAAATTGCCCATCACCAAGGTTTAAGGTCGTTGGTTTTAATTCTGTATTTTCGACTGTGAGCTGGGCACTGGCGAGATCAACGATTTGTGCAAGGTTGTTCGATGAACTTGTGCTGGTGCGTACGGATGAAGTTGTGTTGGCAGATGTACTCGATGCAGGAGTGCTACTTGCCCGATTGCTTGAAGCGCCCCCTTCTGGTGAACTGTTGCGTGACGGCAGCGAGCTGTCCACAAGATCCTGGGAGTTAATTTGTATCGGTTCACGAAGATCTGGGATTTGAGCACTGAGCAACTCAAGTAATTCTCCTTCATCGAGAGGAATTGTTTTTCTGCCGAAAACAGCACTTGTTAGCTCATCATTGACTCTGTCACGGATCATATCTTTGATAAAGCTGTCGTCACTGTCGACATAATCAATGATATTCGCAATGCCTAATGCGCCGCTCATTTCCAGCTCATAGATCGGCTCCAGGTAGCCTTTACCAGTTTTCGGGTCTCTACGAATGACGAGTGATGAAATGGTGGCGGTTACATCCGCGCTGGTGGAAAGTGGTCCGTAACCGTATGCGGTTAAATCGATGTCGAGTTTTAGAGCGGGGGATACATTGAGTCTTGAAACGTTTGGAGCGACTTTACCGTTGACCACATGCAATGCGGTGCTCATTTGTCCGGAAGGGACAATAAGGTCAACTCTGGCGGTATAACCGACTTTATCGCTTCCCAAAATCCCTAAGTCTTCGAGGTGGGTATTGTTCTCGTTGGCGATGTTAAAGCTGGTTCTGTTTAATGGACATGTCAGCCTAATCTGAGCTTTTTCGAGTTCGGTGAAAATGTCCATAGGCTGAATTGCAAAATCAGGGAGATTGGTCGGAACATAGGACGTGGATAGTTCAGAAGTAGAGAGGTTTTCGGGACCAGGCATAAGTAGGCTATCATCGACAGGCAGCAGGGCCATCGTTCCTACTTCGGGAATTGGTTCATTGGGCAATTCTATTTCAGGTAGTGTCCCTGCATTGCCTGTGCCACGCTCGAAATCAGTTCGCAGAAATAGGCCTTTTAGATTGATGTCGACCTGGGAGTTTAGGGTGCCGTCGCCAAGAAGCTGTACGTCCATGAGGAGGGAGGTTTGCCCTGTTTCGGCATCAATATTTACCCGGGCGCCTTCCAGCCCAGGAATATTTTCGATGTCGAGAAGAGCATCTGCTCCGAGTTTCAGTTCGAGGGTGGCGTCGATTGATGGTGAAGGATCACCTTCAGCCCAAGCCATGTTGTGAACTTTAAGTGTGCCTTGGGTTCCCGGTTTTAATTCAAGTCCAGGAACATCTTCAGCTTTAAAGCTCAAGGCGTCAAGGGTAACAGCAAATTCCGCATCACCTTCAAATTGAGGTTTTTGTCCCTCATTCAGGTTAAAGGTATCGAGTCGAAGTACACCATGAGTGTCAGTCGATAAGTCGAGCGCAAGCTTCGTTCGTTCCGGATCTCCGTTGAAGGTGGCATCGTCAACATCGATTTGAAAGGTCCATGGATTATCATCATCAGCATCAAGGTTTAGCGAGCTTACGCCGCCTGAAGAATGTAAGCCAATGGCGCCAGAACCGCTAATAAGGGCTTCATTTAAGCTTAGGTTAAAATGGTCACTTTCAACGAGTTCAACCACACTTTCTTCATTGGCTCCGTTAGAAGAGATAAGCCGAGCGTTGAGGCCCTTGGTTGTTGCTTCAAAATCAAAGTCTCCACTCAGACTGTCAAAGTGAATGCTTCCTGTTAAATCGACGTTTTGAGAATCATGTGTACGGTCAATCTCACCAATCAGGAAATTGGCCGGGCTACCATCAGCACCGGTGACTTCAATGTCTGCACTTAGACCACGCATTTCCACATTGGGCAAATTGAGGACCATATCAGGGTGAGCTTTAGAGTAATCTCTGCTGAAGTGTGCAAGTGGCCTTTGGCTGTCGTTTCCTTGTATTGCGAGGGATTCCAGTTTCAATCGATGTCGTCGCTCAATGCCAGGGGTTTCCAGATAGATATTTTCCCCTCGGAGTTCAGTGATGGCGCAATCTATGTGTTTTGGTTTAGTTTTATCCAGACTACCGTCCGCATGGCGGCTGGAGCGAATATTTGCATCAACCCTGATGTGGCCGTTGCCTGCGCTGAGAATACTGTCTTTGGCTTCCATGGTCATTTGGGAAATATTCCCATTAAGGGCAACATCTAGATTGTCAAAGCTTCCGCTGCCTTCGATCTGCGTGTCTGGAGCAATATGAAGTTCGAGCCCGTCACCAAAGCTCATAGGGCCGGTTTTTAGGCTGCCACTAAACCTGATTTGCGCTTCAGAAAAGCGCAGCATACCATCCAACGAATTGGTTGCAGCGCTGCTGCGAGTGGATGGGCGACTGGTTGTGGAGTCAGTTCTTGTGTTTATATGGGCACTGGGGTTGGTGCCGTCTGTGTTCGTTGAGATGGTTCGATTTGCACTAACGCCTTCGTGAGGGGGAGGGATTGGTTTACCGTTGAGCAGGTTAGATACCGAAAGTGGCTCTATTAGAGGTTGGGCTTGTGGCATTTGCCCATGGGAGGCTAAGAGCGCGACAAAATCTTCGATGTTTTCTGGTATCTTATCTCTGCCTAGTACTTTTTCGGTGATATTGGGGTCTGGAAAGCAGGGCACATCAGCCTTCAGTTGCCCATCCTTGTCGATATAAATTTGTTCTGCATCCCAAATAAATGGACCATCCAGATCGGTGCGTTCGCCATCGGAGTTTTCAAAGAGAATGCGCGTGTTCTTGCGATCGATGTTACCGTTTTTGACGGCCAGTTGTACATTCACCCAGGTGTCCTCACGCACTGTTGTTGGCCCGATCTCGTGACCAGCATTTAAAGGTATGCGTACTTCGACTGAACCATTTTGCACCTGACCGACAGCGGAAGATGAATCGAGGATGACCCTTGGACTGCTAAGAGAGCCCTGTACATTCAAAAGGCCGGCGGCCACTCGTTCAACATTGGTTGTGGTGCCAGGGGTAACTGCATGGTTGGCTGTAGAGCCTGTTTCAAGAAGATCACTTGGAGCCGTATTGGTGGATGGGCTGGCCGCTGTGGTGGACGCCGAGCTGTGTTCTCTGGTGGTGCTGGACGGATCACTGGATGGCAAGGGCTGTCCCGGTCGTCTGACGCCTAAATCACTCATGCTTGCGGTCCCCGTTTTCCTGTCCTTGGATACAACTATCCCAGTATCGATTATTGAATCTACACAGGTTATCGGGGCAAGGGTATGCTTGTTGCTAAAAAAACTTAAGATCCTGAAATCATAGGAAAAAAAAAGATCCTGCTCTCTTTGTATTTGACAAAAACCAGGCTTTAGGTTGTCCTCAAGGAAGTCATGCAGAGTGTAGAGAAATATATTCAAGCCCCCGATGGCACTTCGATTTTTGTCAGCATTAAGGGCAGCGGGCCAGCGTTGGTTCTTTCTGACGGCTTGGGTTGTGATGGCTTTATTTGGCGTTATCTGGAGCCGATGTTGAGTGAGCATTTTCAGGTGATTCATTGGCATTATCCAGGCCATGGATTTTCGCAAATGCCTTGTGATCAGAATAGGGTTGGCATTGAGGATCTTAGAGATGTTTTAAAAACAGTGCTTGATGAATTGGGAGTAGAGAAGGCGATTCTTTTTGGGCATTCCTTAGGAGTTAATGTGAGTTTGGATTTTGCGTTGACTCATCCAGGCCACACTGACGGTTTGGTTTTATGTTGTGGCAGTTATGCTGATCCGATTGCAACTTTTCATGACACTGAGCTGTCAGAATATATTTTTGAAGGTCTCAACTTTTTTACAAAACGTTACCCTGAGGTTAGCCGCGGTGTCTGGCGTGGTCTTCTCGGTTCTGGCCTGGGTTTTCAACTTGCAAAAATTTCAGAGATTAATGGTGAACTCTTGCGTCCCGCAGACATGAAACCCTACTTTGACCATTTGGCGAAAATGAATGTGGAGCTATATTTTCACATGGCGGGGCAGGCCAGAGGGCATACTACAGAAGGAAGGTTGGGCAATATTTCTGCTCCAGCATTAATCATCGCAGGAGAAAATGATACATTTACTCCCTGCTGGTTGTCCCAGAGAATGGAGCAGGGAATCCCGCAAGCGGAACTCTATATTGTTCCCGATGGCACCCATGTTGCGCCTTTGGAAGATCAAATGGGGGTAAATCGCAAGGTTCATGATTTTTTAGAAGGCAGCGGATTGCTGAATAAAATTACGAACAAAAAGCCAAGAAAGAAAACAAAAAAGAAAGCGATAAGGAAAACAGTATAATGGGTTTGCGCGTGGAGATTTCTGTCGGCGAGTTAGTTGATAAGATTACAATTTTGGAAATCAAATTAATGTTTATTGAAGATGATGCGAAACGGGAGAATATTAATAAAGAACTCAATACCCTTAACAGTTCTTTTGTTGAGGACGTTGGTGAGGGCGAAGAAATCTTAGTTCTCAAAGAGAGTTTGAAGAAAGTCAATTTGGAACTCTGGCGAATTGAAGACGATATACGGGAATGTGAACGCCAGAGTAACTTTGGTGACGATTTCATAAAGCTCGCGCGTGCCGTTTATCACACCAATGACAAGCGGGCAGCCTTAAAACGAGAAGTTAACGAGCTTGTTGGTTCAGAATTGGTGGAGGAAAAATCCTACGCCGCTTATTAAAAGGCTTATTGAAGCACGGTTAGCACGGGTTTCAGAATCTGAACAACGCGTATCCTGATATCCACAAGCTTTGATAGTTCACGGCGCTCGATGATGGCAATGGCGCCCCTTTGTTGGGAGACGAAGCTCCCTACATCATAGGCACGATGAATAACCTTCAACGGTAATCGTTCACCGGAAGCCATCAGCTTATGCCAGTGTGATTGAAGCTTGTCCGGGCCCATTTCCAGGACATCTCGATAAAATCGATAAGCGCTCTCTTTGACGACTGGGCGTAGAACGGGAAAAATGCGTTGTCCATCAGGCCAATGTTCACTTTGCCCGGTGTAGATGTCACGCAGTGTTTGATAGTCGACCTCCGCAAGTTCTACTTGTGGGTTAACAATAGCTATAAGTTCAAGCCCTTCAGTGTTTGCTTTAGCACTCGTAGATATGAGGAGTGGCAGGGCAAGGAAGAGGTTAAAAAAGATTATCTTACGAAAAGTGGTGTGTTCTTGCATTTAGTTTAACTCCCAGAAATATGCAGCAGACATTATGTAGCTCGAATAGAGAACGGATTGATTGTTAAATTTTACCCGATTACTGTCGTATTCTGCTTTGATTGCGATTGCTGGTATTGGCTTAAAAATCATCCCAAAAGAAAACTTCTCAAATTTCCCGTCCTGAGACCTACCGGCTTTCTCGTCGCCACCAAATTCCTTCGCAGCAATTGTTTCAGGGTTTTTGTAGTAGTCATAATTAATGTAAGGAGTAACAAACCCGAATTCTGTTTCCCAGGTATAGGCAAGACGCATCAAATAGGAGCTGACCGTATAATTTGTTTGCAAGGGAATGCTGTCACTGGCGCTTGAGTCACCAGTAATGCCGTCGAGGCCAAAGCGTTGCAGCTGTGTGGGGTTGAGGTAGGTTGCTGCTTCAAGAGCTTGAATCTGTTCGATGTCACGTTCAGCTTTGTGGCTTGAACTCCAGTATTCAAGGTCGAGATTAAAGCCGAGGTGCGCAAGTCGCATATAGGAACCATAAACATTAAATTTATCTTTATCCATCCAGTTTTGTACGGGGCTGTTCTTGAGTTCACCAATTTCAGTGCTTGGTGCCACCGCATTTCCATTGGAGGAGTAGTAGGAAGCGCCAAAGCGAAAGAAGTTGTTGTAGAGGTAATAGATGTCCGTTCCGAATGGAGTCTGGCTAGCGGCTCGTAGATCGTTGCCGGTTGTAAAGGCGTAGCGGAGTGTGTGACCCGAACCGCTAATACGGCCGTGCAGCATAAGGTTGGTGGTGGGAGAAATCATTGTATGATTTTCTCCCAGATACTCAGGAAGTTGAGCAGATAACCTGGTTGTTACGCTGTCGCGAACTTCATTGTAGAGTCCGAATGGTCGATAGAATTTCCCCAACCTTAGTTTAAGTGCTTCGCCGTTGAGGCCAATGTCCATCCAAGCGTTATTAAGCGCAACTCCGTCTTCGTCATTGATGTTTAAGTTTAGGAATCCGTTGAATAGATTGCCTTTCATGCTTTGCAGCATGAGATGGGCGTGCGGTATGTTATATTGATGAGCATCGCTGTCGTAGGTGGTCGAGCCTGCTTCGTTAATACCTTCCGGGTAGTCACTGGATTTTTGTAGATTTGTTTCAATGACCCCATAGACATGACTATGATTTTCTGGTCCAGAGAATTGGTTCAGGAGATATTGAAAGATGCCTGCATTTTCTGGGACCTGGGCACTTTGAGTTTGGGCAAAGCCATCTTGTGCCTGTAGCAAACAGAGCATGGTACAGGTTAGGGTTATCAAACGTAATTTTTGCATGCATTCTCCTGCTCGGGTGGAATACTCTTCAACACTGCTTCTTTTTTAAGAGTAGACGCACGAAACCCACTGGCTCCGCACTCTGCTCAGGCCAATTTTAAGCGGAAATGAAAATCAAGCAAAATTGCTGCAACTTTTATTCTGAGACTAGAAAGTGCCTATTTATTAGTGAGTTAGGGCTATTTGACTGGAGTGCCGGGGGCTGCCTGGCCGTCAGGCTGCACCAGAGTTAAGGTGTTATCGCCATTGGCCGCCAAGAGCATTCCCTGGCTTTCCACGCCCATGAGTTTTGCGGATGCAAGGTTCGTTACCACCACTACTGTCCTGCCGATAATATCTTCTGGACTGTAGCTCTCTTTAATTCCCGCAACAATCTGGCGTGGTTTTTCTTCGCCCACATCAACTTGAAGTTTAAGGAGGCGATCACTTTTGGCAATGGGTTCTGCTTCCAGGACCTTCCCTGTTTTAAGTTCGACTTTTTGAAAATCACTGAATTGAATTTCGTTTTTAGAAGGGCTGCCGTTGGTTTTTCCGCCTTTGGAGCTTTTAACCTCTTGTTGCTCTGCAAATCTTTTCTGTGATGTTGTAATAAGTTTATCCATTGCTTTCTTTTCGATGCGCTCAAAGAGTCGCTTAAATTCACCGACAGGTCGCAACCGTTCTTGAAAAAGGGCTGTGCTGTCCATTTTGTCTATTTTAGAGTTTAAGATTGAGGCAGCATCGTCGGCAAATCGAGGAACAATAGGCCAGAGATACATTGCCAAGGCATGACAAATATTCAAGGTCATGGTGATGGTTTCTTTAGCTTTCTCCGGATCGCTTTTGAGCTCATCCCATGGCTTTCGATTTTGCATGAATTCGTTGCCGATTTCCGCAATGTGGGTAATTTCTCGAAGAGCGAGAGAGAATTTTCTTTGCCGATAGAGACCCTCAACTTTTTTAGCGCTTTGTACCACTTGGCGGGCAATGGTTAAAAGCTCGTTAGTGCTTTCTCCCTCTTGTAGGGCATCTTCCGCCGCAAAAGGTAAATCTCCGAGCTTACCGTCAAGCTTAGAGAGAAGGAATTGTCCGGCCCGGCTGAATAGATTTGTGTGTTTGTTAACCAGATCACTGTTAATTTTTAAAACAAAATCCTCAACGCTTAAGTCCAGGTCATCGCTTTCGCCGTTGTCTTTGGAGGCGAAATAGTAACGCAACGCTTGTGGCTCAACATTTGCTGCAAAGTCTGCCGCAGAGATAAAGGTTCCTCGGCTCTTTGACATCTTTTTGCCGTCAACAGTAAGCATTCCATGGACATGGACATGCTTGGGGAGTGTGAATGTTGAGCTGTTTAGGACCGCTGGCCAAAAGAGAGTGTGAAAATAGATGATATCTTTGCCGATAAAATGTTCAATAGTGGTATTTGGGTTTTTCCAGATATTTAAGAAGTCAGTATTGTTTGCTTCAGCCCATTCTTTGGTAGCGGCAATATATCCTATGGGCGCATCAAGCCAAACATAGAAAAATTTATTTGGGTGTTCAGGTATTTCAAAGCCAAAATAGGGGCCGTCACGACTGATGCACCAGTCTTGAAGTCCGTCTTTGACCCAGCTTCGTACATAGTTGGCAACATCTTTTTGTAATGCGTCACCGTTTAACCACTCTTGTAGAAAGGCTGTGTTTTCTGCGGAGCTTAGTTTGAAAAATAAATGCTTCGAACTTCTGGTTTCAAGCTTTTTGCCGGGCTTTCCTTGCTGCGTGCAAGTGGCGCAAAAGGGGTCCTTGAGCTCGGTGGGACTATGGGTGCTTCCACACTGTTCACAAACATCTCCATATTGGTCCTCAGCATCGCATTTAGGACATGTTCCTTTGACGAAGCGATCGGGGAGAAATCGTTCACAGCCATTACACCAGTTGCCATCTATTTCTTTTTCAAAAATATTACCGGAGTTTTTTAGCTCTGCAAAAATAGAATGAGTTAGCTCTTTGTTGGCCGGATTATGCGTTAATCCAAAGTGGTCGAAACGCACATCGAACTTTATAAAGTCCTCTTGATGCTCATCATGATATTTCTGCACAAGAGTTTCAGGCGGGATGCCTTGGCTTTGTGCATTGAGTTCGATGGGGGTACCGTGGCTATCGCTGGCGCAAATATATAAAGCATTTTCACCTAAGCGATTTAGAGCACGGGTATACATATCCGCTTGGCAATATTCGAGCAAGTGACCAATGTGTAGGCTTCCATTGGCATAAGGAAGAGCAGCGGTAACGATGCGCGGTGGTGTCATTTCAGGTACCTCGTCTTTTGGAGTATTCTCATTATCCAATGATGGGCCGAGAGCAAAGGAGAATTTACTTGTCTTTGCCCTTAAAACGTCTTCTTTTATTCCTATACTTGCCAGTCTTATTGCCGGTTTTGGAGTTTGAAGCGTCCTGTGCGACAGCTTGTTGTTTCGCTTGGTTGGTTTGTTTTATTTCGTCTTGAGAGAGAGACTTTACGTCGGAGGCTGTAAAGCTTGCAAAGCTACCATTTCTCAGCTCAACTTTAACCTCTTGCTTGAAAATAGAGATATCAATGACTTTTCCCTGCCCTTCAGGGGTATGCACTTGTTTTCCTGTTTTCGGGAGATGTTTTTTTAGCTCTAGATAGGTGTCCTGCTCGTAGGATAAACAACAGCGCAAGCGCCCACACACGCCGGAAAGCTTTTGTTGGTTGAGGGCAAGGTTTTGAGTCTTGGCAAGGCGTAGGGAAATGGGTTTGAAGGAGGGGAGCCAGGTTGAACAGCAGAGTTCTCGCCCACATATTCCCAGCCCACCTGTGTGCCGAGCGGCATCACGTACGCCAATTTGACGCATTTCAATGCGAGTATGAAATCGTTTTGCCAAATCCTTCACCAATGCCCGAAAGTCGATACGGTTGGCGCTGGTAAAATAAAATATTGCCCGTTTCCCTGAATGGGAGAATTCGACATCAACGAGTTTCATATTCAACTTGTGTTCGGTGATAAGTTCTTTGCAATAGTGTTTGGCTTCTTGCTCCCTCTTGCTATGGCGCGTGATGGTGTCTTGGTCTTGGTCGTCGAGAAGCCTTAAGGTTTTGTATTTCGGCTCCAATTCGCTCTTAGGGATGTCGGTTGTCAGAACTGTAGCGAGCTCCTCACCTTTTTCAGTATCGACAATAATTTGCTGCTGTGGCCTTAACTCACTAATATCATTGCGTAGTTCATTTTTCTGCCCGGTTACTCGAAAGCGAACAATAACCCGCCCACTGCCCTGAGTGCTGGGCTCTGTCTCTTGATCGCTTGTTGATTTGGGCGAGTCCATCACTGAGATTGTGCCGCAGAAATGTCCAAAAGTACACTTTCGAGCGCCATTGGACGGTTAAGAGCGATATGTTTGTAAGCCCGGAGTTTTTGAATTTGTGAACAAAGTTTTTCAAGTGCTGCAGCTGATAGGTTAAATGGTGCGAGCAGTGGCTCGGCGTAAAGATTTTCTGACTGTGCACCAAAGCGTCTGGCCATTTCATCCCGAATCAAAATTTCGAGAAGATTTAAGGTCAGCAAAAACGTTTCACGAGATTTAGCAAGATCTGCAATGGTATGAAAAAGGTTTGAATTATTTGCCTGCAAGCAGCTTTTAAGTTGCGGAAAGACTGTAGCTATGCCCTGTTCTTTAAGGCTCTGAGCCTCGTCTTTGTGATTGCCTGAGAGTACGGCAATGAAGTCCTGAAGGTCATTGTTTAATTCGTTTTCGGCGCACCAGGCTTTGATTTCATCCCGACTTAAATCATTGACATGAATACCTTGCGCACGTGAGCGGACAGTGATCAGCAATCTTCTGGGCTGTTTAATACAGAGAATAAAGTGAGTATTTGCAGGGGGCTCCTCAAGTGCTTTGAGCATGGCGTTTTGTGCGGACGCATTCATTGTATCCGCGCCAACAATCATAAATATCTTTCGTTCAGATTGAGTGGCGCTCAAGAAAAGCTTTTGTAAGGTCTGGCGAATCATATCGATGGTAATGACCCCTTTGTCATTGGGGACAACTTGAAAGAAGTCCGGGTGCCGGGCTTGGCTGAGATGGGTGCAGCTGGCACATTCTCCACAGTGATCGGCTCCATTCCGAGCATTGCAGAGAAGGCTTGCGGAAAACGTATGGGCAAGCTCAGTGTTGCTGCCCAGGTGCGGTCCGTGAAACAGGTAGGCCTGATGTAACCGCTCTTGTTCCAGGGAGCGGATAAGCGTCATTGTTGGCCTGGGAAACAAGTGTTGCAGCTCAGATAGATTAGCCATAATCTTAATTACATCTTCAAAGTAAAAGTCTCAAACGGGAAAGTTACTTTTAATGCCATGAAAATAACATTGGATCAAATGACCGTAAAACGCACCGCAATGGCGCAGAGTCGTCGTCGGGATTGGTTTGCTGTGGATGAGCAAACCTGGTCAGATTGGCAATGGCAGCAGGCGAACAGGATACGTTCAGTCGAAGAGCTGGAAAAATATTTCCCACTCAGGGAAACGGAAAAGCAGGCCATTAAAGCGACGGCGGATACCTATAGAATGGCTATCACACCGTATTATTTGACCTTAATCGACCCGGAGTGTGAGCACTGCCCAATACGTAAGCAGGCGATTCCAACAATGCAGGAAGAGGAAATTCGGAGCACCGATCTTGTGGACCCTTTGGCCGAAGAAAAGGACAGTCCGGTGCCAGGCATCACTCATCGTTATCCTGATCGTGTTCTTTTTTATACCACACATAACTGCCCAGTGTATTGTCGCCATTGCAATCGGCGCCGCAAAGTTTCTATGCCTGAAACAATGCCACCGCGGGATGTTTTGGAGCAGGGCGTGAGGTATATCGCGGAGAATCCTGAAGTGCGTGATGTTTTGGTGTCTGGAGGAGACCCTTTAACATTTTCCGACACTCGGTTGCAGGAATTATTGGCAAGTTTGTACGCCATTGAACATTTGGACATTATTCGTTTGGCTACCAGGAATCCGGTTACCTTGCCGCAGCGGATCACTCCGAAGCTTGCTGAAATGCTCAAGCGTTTCGCGCCTATTTATGTGAGCACTCATTTCAATCATCCGCAGGAGTGTACAGAGGAAGCGGCGCAAGCGCTCGCACTCCTGGTGGACGCGGGATGTGTTGTAAATAATCAAATGGTCTTGCTCAAAGGTGTGAATGATGGGCCTGAAACGGTCTTGGCCCTTAACCGATGGCTTCTGCGCCATCGTTGTCAGCCCTATTACATCTTCCAGCTGGATAATGCAGAGGGCATCTCCCATTTCCGTACTCCTATCTCCAGTGGTGTTAAAATTATTGAATCACTCAGAGGGTGGACAAGTGGCATGGCGGTTCCCCATTATGTTGTCGATTTACCCGGTGGTGGCGGTAAGGTTTCGGTGCAGCCAAATTATTTTGTGGAGAAGAAAGAGCGAACCCATATCTTTCGTAATTACCGTGGCGAGGTTTTTGAATACGAAGAGGGCTCCTCATTGGAGCATGAGGCGAGCCATTCTTTGATGGCTTCGAAGGCCTGAGCTGTGTCGAGAGATGCAAGGTCAACCGTTGTGTTGCAGCCTTCATTGTAACCGTAGCGTTGGGGAGAGGTGGTCATAAAGATACCGAGGGTAGGTGTGCCTACTGCGACTGCAATGTGCATTGGTCCCGTGTCACAGGCAACCACAGCAGATGCTTGTTGCATGAGCATGGCAAGCTCTATGAGATTTGTTTCTGGTGCCAGGTTACAGCCTTCATTGGCTGCCTTAATATTTTTTGCCAGCCCGATTTCAGTGGGGCCGTAAGTTAGCAGCGGGGTAAATCCCTTTGCCATCCCGAGCCGGGCAATCTCGGCGTAATTTTCTACACTTAAAGACTTTTCGCTGAGTCGGGCTCCACAATTAATAACAATATATTTAGTTGCTTTCATTTGCTCCAGTAAATCACTGAGCTGCGGATTTATTTTTTCCTGGGGTGCGAAAGTCAGGGAGGTTTGACGCTCTAGTTTGATGTTCGCGAGCGCATTGAGCAAGTCCAGGCGCATATCGATCTCGTGTTCCAAATCAGGGTTTAATGGGTGAGGGAACGAGTAGAGCCCTGCAAAGGGGCCGTGAGCAAATCCGAGCGTATGTTTCCCTCCTGAAAAGCGAGTGAGCAAGCTTTGGGTTGTTGAGGGATCTGTCGGGTTGCCTCCGTCGATGACAAGGTCAAAGCGATTTCGTCGCATTGTCAGAAGAGTTTGCAAGGGGCCACTGCTGCCAAACAATTCATTCTTACGAAAACACATTAGCTCGTCAATGCATGGATGGTCGCCCAATAGTTTCTCCGCTGCAGGTTGTGCAAGAAGGGTGATATGGCATTCTCCGAAGTGACTTTTAAGCGAATGCAACATTGGGGTAAGCATAATAAGATTTCCCACCCTTTGATCGAGACGAATAATTAAAATTTTCGGTGAGACTCCAAGAGTCAGATCCTTTTGGGTTGAGCGCAAAAAGAATGCAAAGAGCTTGGTCAGATATAATCTGCCCCAGCGCTCGATTGCTTTAAACATTTTCTGATGCTTTTGTGGAATTGCGTTCGGAAAGCAAGCGCACAAGGGCCAGGGTGTATTGTGCGAAACTGGTCAGCGAAAATAGAATCGAAAAGCCGATGATCCATAAACCTAAAATATGAAAGCTCAAGGTAAAACTTATAAAACCTAAATCAATATTATAGGGATAATGGGCTATAAGCATGACCATACCGATACAGGCAAAGATGGTTTTGACTTTTCCACCTTCGCCGGCAGAGATAACCAGGCCTTCGGCTGCTGCAATGCCTCGTAACCCGGTGACAGCCAATTCTCTGCTGAGTGCAAGCATGAAGAGCCAACCAGGGATTCGGTTAGGGGTAAACTGCATCAAGGCAACAAGGACCACAAGAAAATAAAGTTTATCCGTGAGCGGATCGAGAAATTTCCCAAAGGTTGTTACCAGATTGTGTTTGCGTGCGTAATAACCGTCAAGAATATCAGTAATCGCGCCTAAGGCGTAAATCAGCGCTGCCCAAAAACAAGTTTTTGGATTTTCGATGCCGGGCCAAATCAGCAGAAGGACGAGGGGAAGGACGGCCAAGCGCAAGAGCGTCAGAATGTTGGGCAGATTCCACATGATTGAGATCTTTAGTGTGCTTTTGCCCACTAAGCAAGTTTGTTGGGAGCTTCTTTGCCGCGCTCCCTATTCGCTTTGTTCTTGTTTGAGATAATGAAGGTAGAGGCTGAGAACACGTTTTACATAGTTCAGGGTTTCTGGAAATGGTGGAATCCCATAAGCGTCCTTGATTTGATGGGGGCCTGCATTGTAGGCCGCCAGGCTTGCCATTAGATTCCCGTCAAAGCGATTCAGAAGAATGCGCAGATAGCGCGAGCCGGCAAAAATATTTTGTACCGGATCAAAAGGGTCCTTAAGCCCAACTTCTTTAGCGGTTGCAGGAATAATTTGCATCAGGCCTTGGGCGCCGGCTTTGGATACAGCTTTGGGGTTAAAGGCGGACTCCCGAGCGATGACCGCCTTAATCAGGGCAGCAGGGAGGCTGTAGTGAGCGGCCGCACTGGCAATCAGTGCATCATAGCGTTTATTTTGGATCGTGCTAAAGCCTGGCCCCTGTGGCCCAATAGGCACCATTTTGAAGCGCTCGTCCCTGGGATTATTGGAGAAGTGGGTATTTCCCTCGCTGTCTTTGTATTGGTAAAGATCTGCCTTGGC
Organism: uncultured Bdellovibrionales bacterium; assembly: GCA_964013445.1. Lineage (GTDB taxonomy): Bacteria > Myxococcota > XYA12-FULL-58-9 > XYA12-FULL-58-9 > JASMKV01 > JASMKV01. The sequence continues at coordinate 23,156 of CAXGWX010000003.1, forward strand.
AAACCTGGTTGTGGGCAGCAAGATGCCAAGAAGCAGGCTAAGTAGGAGGATTTTCTGGCTTTTGCTCATCGAAGAACCCGAGTGTACTTAGCTTTCCTGTGAAATACCAGTACTCTCCTGTGGCGATCGTCGATCTTGGTGACGTTGCATAGGCAACGCTTGGCTGGACTGCTCCTGGAATTTTGAGTACCAGGGCACTAAACGCTTAAGATGCTGATTTATTTGCACTTTTATCGTTCATCCATAATAGAGGGAAGATTTATTTTGAGGCTTTGGCCATCTGACGTTGCCAGCTCTTATCCCCACTCTTATCGGGCTGAAGCAATTGTTTGTATTTATTATCATTTTTCTCGGTGAGCTGGCGGTTTTGTGGGTTGACAGGCCAGGGCTAGTTTCGTAAACAGCCCCCTGTTTTTGACTTGGAATAGTTAGAGAAAGAGGCTCAGGAATGAAAACCTATAGTCCAAAATTATCGGATATAAGTCGTCAGTGGCACGTGGTTGACGCTGATGGAAAAGTCCTGGGTCGCATTGCCACAGAAATCGCGACTATTTTACGGGGCAAAAATAAGCCAATCTACTCCCCCCACATGGATACGGGTGATTTCGTTGTTGTTGTTAATTCGGACAAAGTTCGTTTAACAGGCAAAAAAGAAGACGAAAAAATGTATCACCACCATACCGGCTGGGTAGGTGGAATCGTTTCTCGCAGCGCTAAGGATATGCGAGAGAAGGATTCGACAGCGATGGTAAAGCTCGCGGTTAAAGGTATGTTACCGCGCGGTCCGCTTGGACGCACCATGCTTTCTAAATTAAAAGTGTATGCAGGGGCCGAGCATCCCCATGATGCACAGAAACCTCAACCGCTTGAACTTGCAGGGTAAGAATTATGGCAGCAACACAAGAACGTTGGTACGGCACCGGTCGTCGTAAAGAAGCAACAGCACGGGTATGGCTTATGCCCGGCGATGGAAAAATTACTGTCAATAAGCGCAGCGTCGACGATTATTTCGGGCGCGAAACATCGAAGATGATCTTAAAGCAGCCTTTGGAGCTCGTTGAAGAGCTTGGCAAGCTGGATATATTGGTTAATGTACGTGGTGGCGGACTTTCAGGACAGGCTGGAGCCATTCGACATGGTATTTCCCGGGCCTTAACTGTGATGCAAGCGGACTACCGCGGCACCTTAAAGAAGGTTGGATTTCTTACACGTGATTCACGTAAAGTTGAACGTAAGAAATACGGTCAGCCGAAAGCACGTAAGAAGTTTCAGTTCTCAAAGCGTTAGAAACTTTTTCAATTCGAAAAGAAGCCGCCTTATGGGCGGCTTTTTTTTGTCTTTATTCAAGACTAATGCGGGCGATTGGCTGGATGTTCATATCAGGTGAAAGTTCCTGATAGGATAATACTGCCAGATGTGGAAATTCCAATTCCACAAGCTTGCGAAAGTAACGTCGGATTTCCATGGTCGTTAAAATAACCGGATTCTGGGCGGTCGGTGGCAGGTTACCAACTTCATTACGTACTGCAGTGAGAATTTCCTGAGTAATCTCCGGTTCCAGTGCCAAGTAGGAACCACTTTGGGTGTGTTGAATCGAGGAGCGTACGGTTTCTTCGATCTGCGGATCGAGAAGGTAAACAACGAGTGTGTTACCGCCTCGGGTGTATTTGTGTGAGATATAACGCTTGAGTGCATTGCGTACATATTCTGTCAGCATGACAGTATCGTTCTCAACCTGACCCCATTCCGCTAATGCTTGCAAAATTGAACGCAAGTCACGAATAGAAATTTCCTCTTCAACAAGTCGCCGCAAAATATCAGTGAGCTGAAAGGGTGATACGGCTTTAGGCACAACTTCTTTTACAAGAGCGGGAAAAGCTTGTTCGAGTTGTTCCAGCATATTTTGAACTTCCTGAATGCCCACGAATTCAGCGGAATTTTTTCGAAGTACACTCGAAAGATGCAGCACCATATAGCCGGATGCATCCCAAGTGGTCAGACCTGCTTGCTCTGCGACATCAGAATACTGTGCCGGAATCCAAGCGCACTCAGAGCCGTTGGCTGGATTGACCGCTTCCTCGCCTTTAATGTTGAGTAGGGTTAGGCGATCGACGGTGTCGTTAACCAGAACTTTATCAAGGGCCACGTTACCTGAGACAAGAGGAATTTCATTGATCATAATGATATAAGTACCGTCCGGGAGGTCGGTTTCATTTCCACGGACCCGAATGCCTGGAAACTTAACTCCCAGCTCGTAGAAGAGACCGTCACGCATCATGGGGATCATTTCACCGAGAAATTTGTTTTCACCTTCCGCGTCCTCAACTAAAGGAATCAGATTGGCGGCAACTTCCAACGCAATTGGAGTAACAACAGGCAGCATTTGCTGCGCTTGTCCTTCTTGTTTCTTTGCAGCTTCAATCTGTTTTTGTTTTGTCTCTTCACCCATGGCCTGAATTTCGTTAGCGGGTAAATCTTCTGCCCCGCCGGTACGGCTTCGCATGAGGGCATAGGCCATGCCTCCAACAATACTGGCCATGATAAAAAATGGGATGGTCGGTAAACCGGGTACCAAACCAATACCACAGAGCATACCCCCGGCGATGGCAAAGGCTTTTGGCTGGGCCAACACCTGTTGGGAAATGTCTTCACCAAGATTTGTTTCTTCTTCTTCGTTGGAGACGCGGGTAACGATCAGACCTGCGGTCATAGAACTTAAGAGAGCGGGAATCTGCGAGACCAAGCCGTCACCGATGGTAAGAATTCCATAGCGTTCAATCGCTTCCATGGCTGACATATCCATCATGGTGAGACCGATAATAATTCCGGCCAAAAGGTTGATTGAGGTAATGATCAGTCCGGCAATCGCATCTCCTTTAACGAACTTCATCGCACCGTCCATAGAGCCGAAAAGCTGCGATTCTCGTTGCAGGTCCGAGCGGCGTTTTCTGGCTTCGTCCAGATCAAAGGCACCGGCTCGTAAATCCGCATCGATAGACATCTGTTTTCCTGGCATGGCGTCGAGAGTAAAGCGAGCCGCAACTTCAGCAACACGCTCCGAACCTTTGGCGATGACAAGGAATTGGATAATGGTCAAAATCAAAAAGATAACCGCGCCGACAACAAAATTGCCGCGAACGACAAAGCTACCAAATGCATCGATGACTTCCCCAGCATCGGCTTGTAGAAGAATAAGTCTTGTGGTCGAGACATTCAGCGCCAGTCGATAGAGGGTGGTGATGAGAATGATGGTTGGATAGGCTGCGAGTTTTAGGGCCCCTGAAATATAAATGGCGATCATCATCATGGAAACGGCGATGGTGATGTTGAGCACCAGCAACAAATCCATAATGGGCGTGGGCAGCGGTATGATCATCATACCAACCACACCGACAACTAATCCGGCGAGAAGGATATCCGCATATCGCTTCGAAAGATCGCTAAATTGGCCGCTGGCAAGGGCGTTAAATAGGCTATTCATAAACAGGCTCTTTATAGGCTCTTTTCTACGTTTGCCTTCTGATACTCCCCAGCCAAGGGGTGGGAGTCAAGGAAAGTGTCGAAATTAAAGTCAGAACTTGACACTTCTTTGTTCGTTTTTTGGAGCCGATTTCGGGTACTTTCGAGGCCTTGCCCAATCTGAATTTCTTGCTTGCTTCTGGGCCTCATGTTAGCAAACATGGGTATGGGGGGATTTCGCGCCGATGGGCGTGATTGGTTCCCAGATAAGATTGTGATACGGGGTAAAGTATGAAGATTCGTTACGCCGGTTCTACCCACGTTGGTATGAAGCGTACGCATAATGAAGATAACTTTTTTCTTCTGGCTGAAGAAAATGTTTATGTTGTTGCTGACGGCATGGGGGGGCACGCATCTGGAGAAGTGGCTTCGCAAATTGCGGTCGAGACTTTAGCAAACTTCTTCATTGATACAACCCGCGATCAAGAAATTACCTGGCCCTATAAGGAAAACAAGGAAAAACTCTACGAAGAAAATAGAGTTCTAAACGCCATTAAACTGGCGAATAGACGTATTTTCGAATTAGCCCAGGGGGATGCGAAATATCGTGGTATGGGAACGACGGTGATTTCTCTGGTATGTGGTGCGAGCGGGGCTTATTTGGCTCATGTGGGGGATTCGAGAGGTTATGTGATCTCGAATAACGCCATCTCCCAAGTGACTGAAGACCATTCACTCCTCAATGATTATTTAAAAGTGCATCCTTTGACGCCGGAGGAAATTGAAAACTTCCCCCATAAGAATGTTATTGTTCGGGCTTTGGGGATGAAGGACACGGTTGAGGTGGATTTGAACCGTCTCTATCCGCGCAATGGTGATATATACTTGCTTTGCTCCGACGGCCTTTCCGGGATGATTACGGACGATGAAATCCTCGAAGCGGTGCTCGAACATAAGGACGATCTTGAAAAAGCTTGTCAAAGCCTGATTGGCCGGGCAAATGCGAATGGGGGTACGGATAATGTGACCGTTGTCCTTGTTGCATTTTCCGAATAGTTACAGTGGCTTGCGATTTTTCTCGAAAAAGATCGAATCTTTTTACGAAAATATGCATCTAAAGGGTTGCCAAGCAGCTGAAAATGTACAGATTAAGCTGGACTGGATGTAAATGATGACCAACGCATTGACCATAAGTAGCGGCATCGATCGCTATATGGCTGAAATTAAAGCCTTTCCTCGTTTAAATGCGGAAGAGGAACTTGCTTTGGCCAAGGCCTATCGAGCAAATGGGGATTTGGAAGCGGCCCATCGTCTGGTTACCGCCAATCTGCGCTTTGTTGTAAAGATTGCCCACGAGTACAGAGCATACGGATTTCGCCTCCTGGATTTGGTTCAGGAAGGGAATTTGGGATTGATGACGGCGGTCAAAAAGTTTGATCCGGAACGGGGGGTCAAACTCATTTCCTATGCGGTTTGGTGGATTCGGGCTCATATCCAAAGTTTCATTATGCGCTCCTGGTCTTTGGTAAAAATTGGTACCACCCAAGCGCAACGCAAACTCTTTTTTAAGCTTCGCTCGGAAGGTGAAAAGGTGCGGCGTAAGCTTAGGGAGCTGAATGCGGATACGACTGCCGGCTTGGCTGAACATTTTGCGGTGGAAGAAGAGGAAGTCGTTGAAATGACTCAGCGTTTGAGCAGTCGGGATATGTCCCTGGATGCGACTTTGCAGGCGGATTCGAATGACCATTTTGTCGATCATCTGCGGGCAGAGGAGAGTTCACCGGAAGAAAACGCCCAGCGCACCCAGGCTCGTGATATGATAAGTACGGCAGTTGAATCAATTCGCGAGCAACTCAATGAGAAAGAAACCCATATTCTCGAACATCGTCTTCTGAGTCATCAGCCCGCTTCTCTGCAGGCTATCGGTGACCATTTCTCCTTGTCCCGGGAACGGGTTAGGCAGCTCGAAGCCCGTGTGCTTAAGAGATTGGCAGAGCACGTTCCGGAACGTCCTTAGAGTACATTTCTTGCAGAATTAGCGAAATTTATAAACAAACTTGTACTCACGAGCCTAGGCGTCGTATGATCTGATAGAGTTCTCCTGGGAGTAATCTATGGCTGTTTCGCAATCCACACTTGGCCCGATTATACGTGTGCGCCGCATTGATGGCTTGCGTGCTGCCCTTTTGGGTTTGAAGGGAAGGGCGACCCCTGGACCCGGTGAGGCGCTGTGGCTGATCCCATGTCGCCAAGTCCATAGTTTTGGACTTAGTTATCCTATGGACATCATTCATTTGGATCAACACGGGGTGGCGGTTTCAATCCAAACATTACAGCCTTGGCGTCTCGGTCGATATATTGATGAGGCGGAAAGTGTGCTGGAGATGCGCCGTGGGGAGGCCCGACGTTTAGGTATCGAAAAAGGGGTTAAGCCAAATCTCATCTTGGTCAAGGGCGATAGTGAAAATCTTTCGCAGAGACCTTGGGCGGTTATCAAAATTCCAGGTTTGCGCGAGCTACGTGAACTCTATACCAGTTCGCTGGTGCGTAATACGGTGATGTTACTTACCCTGGATGAGTTGCCACCCATGGGAACCACAATCGATATGGAGTTTCAGGTCGAAGTTGTTCGGGATGGGTTTAAGTTGCAAGGGGAAATACGACAGGTTTTTAGCAAAGAAGGAGCAATGCACCAAGCCATTGTGGAAATGCCGCCGCTACCGGAGGAGGTTCGCTTACACATCTTTTCACTTATCGATCCTGTTCTTGGTGAAGAATTAGATGAGGCTCATTTGTATGGTGATAAAGGGGTGCAGGCCACTTTTCTTGCCAGGCGTAAAGGGGCGGAAGCTTTTATTTCGGCTATGGGGCAGACCCTTAAAGGCAAGGGTGAGGGTGCAGGGGCTGGTCAGGGCGAACAAAGTGGAGCTGTCCTTGAGAAGGCTGGCGGCTCGGGCACGGCCCTCAAAGGGGTGGTTGCAAAAGGCGAGGGTACGTTGGATGCGGAGGCCTTACTTGCCAGTGAGGATTTTCAAGAGACAATTTCGGAAGAGGATTATAGAGGCGGTCAGGATGGAGGCTCGACAGTTCAAAAAGCGCGACCTCATACGGATGCAGAGTCTAAAGATGAGAGAGCAGCCGAGGATGAGGTTCCTGCCAACACTGGAGCAGGTGCGACTCATCCAGCCACGACAGATGGAGCGGGAGGCGGTGTCGGTGGAGCTGGCTCCGGCGCTGGTCAAAACATTGATGGAGCTGCAGGTGAAGGTGGCGGCACAGGCGACGGCACAGGCGACGGCAGTGGCGACGGCACAGGCGACGGCAGTGGCGACGGCACAGGGGCAGGCAGTGGCAGTGGCAGTGGCAGTGGTGCGGGCGAAGGCATTGCTGCAGGTGGCAGTGGTGCTGGAAAAACTCTTCCCGGGACTTCGCAGGAAAAAGAGGAGGTGCGACCTTCAGGAGTGGCCGCGGCAAGAAATACGAATGCGCCCGAAGCGGTACAAGAAGCAAGTGGTAGCGGTAGAGGGAGCTCTCCTGTGGGAGTACGTGAAGGCGGCAGAGCCGGTTCTGGCGGCGGGGATCTTCCAGGCCAGGATGATGGTGTTCAGTGGGGTCAAGGCGCCGATGGATTGCGGCGGGCTCAGGCACGAGAAGAGGATCGGCTGCGTGCGGAAGAGGCGAGAGAGGAAGCAAATTCAGGTTTTGAACCAATCTCCCGGGATGCTTCTCGCAAAGACAGGGCTTCTGGACATGGAGCTACAGGGGGGACCGCAGGTGACTCGGCAGGCACTGGCGGCGGCTCAGGCGACGCAGCGCAGGAGCCAATTTTTGCACCGGAGGAAAACAGTTTTGGTGACGGTGGCGGTTTAGGACTCGGGCTTGGTGAAGAAGGTGCGGAGGGCGGTGGTGCCGCTGCGAGCGCTTCAATGTCAAAAGCTGCTGATGGTGGAGCAACCATGCCAAAGGGCAGCAGCGATTTAGCCGTTGGCGACTCGAAACTTGGGCAGGGTGATGATTTTTGGCAAACGGAACAAGGGATGGATTCTCTACGCAATCGTATCCAACGATTGGGCCGTTTTAGAAAAGCCTGGGAGTCTTTAGAGAAACGCAAAGTTCTGGTTGCTGATTCCGATATGGAAGTTAGGGAATATTTCAAAACAATTTTTGAACGGGCAGGGTTTGAAGTGGAGATTGCGGTCAATGGTGATGAGGCGCTGCAACTCTATTTTATGCACGACATTAAGCTGCTTGTTATAGATTTTCATTTAGAACGTAAAGATGGAATTGAAGTCGCGCGGGAGGCGCTTGAAGTTGCACGTGTGCCCACAATCTTTATGTCAAAGATGACCCATGATGAAAAAATAGTGGCGGACCTCAAGCGCTATGGTGTTGACTGGATCTTAAAGAAGCCGTTTTCTAATGAAACGATTAAGCCTGTTTTAAAAGAGGCTATTGGCGCGGCTTTGTTGCAAGATAGTGAAGATGAAAAATAACAACCCTGAATTAAAGTAATCCATTTATGAGTGTCCTTCTTCGCAGTCGAAAAGCGGTTCCACAAAAGGCCAAAGGAGCAGACCTACAGCATGGTGGCTCTGGAGGAGCTGCGCTTGCGGGGGCCGTGGATGGAGTCGACCTCAAGCCAAGGTACAGCGCCGACCCGGCAGCGGATTTGATGCCGGCAGCAGCATTTTTGGGACACGAAGTTGATTACGTTGCAATCCTTGAAAAATTTCCTGACAGCCCCTTTGATCCTGCGAAGCGCAAGAAGCTGGGTAAGCTTATGGGGATTTTTGCCATGGATTATCAAAGTGCGCGCTCGGAAGAGAGGGCATTTTTAAAGAATCTTCTTGAAGCAAGAAATGCCAAAGAAGGCTATGCGGCAAATTGTTCATTACATTGGTGCGGAGTGTCTCATGCGATTCGCCGAACTCTAGCCTTGGCTGTAGCCCAGTCACGCTTTTCACGCGGTCCGATTGATGGGTTCTTGGGAGCGGTGCAGGCGCGCCATGCGGCTCTATGCCTTGAACTTTTAGGACCAAAGAGTCGGGAGCGGATTTGGGATTGCCTGACCAAAGCCGGCACACACAGCTCGGGCAAAAGTTATCGAAAAGCCGATCCGCTAATCGAGCGAGCCTTGATTCTTAAAGCCTTAGCTGCACGACGGGATCGACTTGGTCCATGGTCAGCAGATGGCCCAGAGGCTATTTCTGAAATTGAACTTTTTGCGAAAAGTATTCGAGGTTGTTCCCGGGATATTTTGGCCCACAGAACGACACTCTTACGACCAGAGGAGATTCAGGGTAAGCAAGGAGCTTTACATAAAAAGGACGGAAATATTTTGGGTCATTTCGCAGACCTTGCCCGCGCAGACATTGATCCGGTTTTTGCGTGGTCAAAGCAGCGCAATCCCTGGAAAAAAGGAAATGTAAAAAACGATATTGAAGAGAGCCAGGAGCAATTACCTGAGTTGGATCGAAACCCACTCTTGCAGCGAACACGCCTGCATCAGGCTTTGGCTTTGGCAGAAACAGGGCAGGCGGGTGATTTTGATAAGCGCTGGGGTCAAGCTTTGCATGATTTTATTGCAGGCCAAGATCTGAGTGCACGAAAGCAAGAGCGTAAAGATAAAGCGCTCGAGTATATGGAGAAACACGGCTTTGATATTTTTTCCCGCGAAGATCTTGAAGCTATTCGAAGTGATGCACAAGGTATCTATAAATATCAGGCTGACCGGGCTTTTGGTTCGTTGATTGCGAGTTTTACTGGGGCCACCTATGTTCGAAAAATAATCTCTGATCAATTAAATGCCGGGCAAAACCCTATAGCTCAGATCGAACAAGCACTGGGCAAAGGGTTTTCACTGCCTCTCATTTTTTGCGAAATGAAGTTTGGGCTTTATAAATCGACTGCTGCGGTGCAGAATATTCAAGGGGCCGAGTACAACCAGCTGCATCTCTATGGCAGTAGCTCAATTCAGTGTGATCTGCTTCCGACGCCTTACTTGCTCGCAAAAGTAATGCCTGAAATCTTTGGCCGGGATGCGCGTCTGGACCATTACTTAATGCCCCTTGGCTTGGACCTTTTGATGCCACCATTTGGTATTGAAATGAAATCTTTGGGAGTTGTGGATCACCTATGAGCGCTCATTTGGAATATCTTTCTCAGGGCTTGATAGATAAGGGGAAGCTGCGTGAGGAGCTGCAAATTTGTGTACGGGGAGTGGTCGAGCATTGGTATAGTCAGAAGGTGAATGTTCAAAAGGTAGAAATGATGGCCGAGTACTTGGCCCGTTTAGGTCGCTACCTTGAAGCAGAATCTCTAAATCGTGATGCGCTTAGTAAAGAAGTACAAAAAATTTATAACCATCAAGATGTTATTCTTCTCGTTGAGAGTGCTTTGCCTGAGACAGCGGGGAAGCTGGAGATAAATGCTTTAGCAGTGCATCTGATGGATATCGTCGAATACTTAAGTTTAAAGACCTATGTGCCCGTATTGCCGGAGATGTTAGCTCGCTCGGAGCGGAGCGCTAAGGCTGCAAGAAGCGTTGGCTTGGCCCAGCATTTACGCGGTTAATTCAGGAGTCTCCGGATAAAATACGCGGATGAGGGTGAGTCCATGGGGTGGGGCGGTCATGCCAGCCTGTGAGCGGTCCCGGCAGCGTAAAAGAGATTCGAAGCTCGCAGGTTCTCTCTTTCCCTGCCCAACTTCGACCAATGTTCCGGCAAGAATTCTGCACATGTGTCGGCAATAGGCATTGGCATGAAAGGAGATCTGAATTTCTTTTCCCCAAGTTGCAGGTTGCTCCTGGATATCAATTTCTATCATTCTTCGAATGGCGTGATCCGCATCGCAATGTACGGAGCGAAAGCTTTCAAAATCCTGTTCACCTAAGAGATATTGCGCAGCATTTCTCATTGCAGGAACATCAAGTTCCATACGTAAGTGCCACGCTCGATCGAGAAGGAAGGGAAGAGGATGTTTGGCGAGGTACACTCTATATTTGTAAATCTTCGTTAGGGAGTGATGGCGTGCACTGAAGTCCAGAGCTTTTTCTTCGGCATGCTGGACCACGATGTCATCAGGGAGATAGGCGTTGATGCCGGTGGTCAAACGATAAGGACTTATTGAACTATGGGTCTTAAAGTTACAGACTTGGCCGATAGCATGCACACCCCGATCTGTCCGTCCAGCAACTTGAAGTTTTATATCCTCATGGCAAATCTTGCCTATGGCTTGTTTAAGCTCTCCTTCTATGGTGGGACCTTGAAGCTGGGATTGCCAGCCTAAATAGGGCCCCCCTTGATAGGATACGGTGAGACAAATATTACGCAGAGCAGTCGAAGGTGTGGACATTGGATTTGGTGTTAGAACAATTCAATAGCTAAGCCGAAATTAATTTGCTGGGCAGACATATTGAAGCGCTTTTTTTTGCCAAAATGATCCGCATAGGTTTGGCTCCATTCGGCATAAAGATAGGAGTCATAGATGTCGTTTGTCGCTCTGCCTTTGGCTGCTGCATTGGGTTCAATCCAACCCAGAGCCATCGCCAGACCGGCTGTAAGCTGATAACCGGCAGTCGCTCCCCGCCCCTCTTCACCATTAATTTTAGATATTTTACTGCCGCCGTAATTACTCCAAAAAAAGTACTGTAGAGAACCTTTACCGTAGGGCACGAAGGGAAAGTTAAATAAGCGTTTTAAAATATCCAATCGGTAAACCAGACCTAAGCCGACGGGCATGATATTCAAAGTGGTGCTGTCATTACCGCTGGAAGATGTGGCGATGTTTGTTGCGTCACATGCGATGACTTCGCTTTCATTGCTCTCACTATAGCAGACGCGACTTTTTCCATTGGCCTTCCACGAGCCGATTTGAGTGCTGATTCCAAGTAAGCCAAAGGCATCAAAGAAATACCAGTCCCAGCCAATGGCTGCCATATAGGGCTCGGTTGCCTTACCACCGTAGAAAACATCATAGTAGTCTTGAATGTTCGTGTCCGTAGATACGGTGGGGCTGTATTCGCCAAAGTGAATATAAATATTATGTTCGGGAATTTCAGCGCGCTCCTCGTAGCCAATGCCTTGCGCATGTGTACTGCCGCCCGAGAGCAGCAGGGCAACGCCAAAGAGGAGAGATGGAATCAGTTGCTGTTTAATCATCCTCTTCTCCTGTAGCGTCTAAGCAGACCAAGGGCCAAGAACCCCAGCCAGGTTAAGATATTGGTTGCCGGCAAGGCGCCGCAGTATCCGGTCTTAAGCTCTCCAGGGTAGCATTCGAGAAAGTCGCATTCTTCTTGAGGGGTCGCGGATACGATTGAGGAAGGAGCGCCACGATTTCCTAAGTTATCAATGGCGAAAGCGCAGAGGTCATAACTTGTGCCGTTTTCCGCACTGAGTTCAGAGCTTGCGGTGGTTTCGGTGAGAGCTGAAATAAGCGTAACGGTGACTTCAGCGGAGTTCCAATCGGTGCAGGTTTCCGTCGTGGTGGTTTCTTCCTCCTCGCTTTCCTCGTCACTCTCTGCAGAAACTCTGCTCCAAATTTCCCACTGTCCGATTGTTTCGCTTGTTGAGGAGTCATCCATTTCTAAGTCAACTCCAATACGTCCATCGAGGGCCGTAAGGGTCGGAGTTTTGGGGGCAGCAGGAATAGATGTATCGACCTTAAATTGGGCGTAACCATGAGGCTCCGATGAGCTCACCTTGTTGTCGACGGCGGTCAGGCCACCAAGGTCCACCCCAAAACAAAGACGGTATACGGTTTCGTTGATGGCGGTTTCGCCACAAGCATCGTCTTGCTCCAAGATGTCGGTCGTATCAAACGTAATGGCGGTACTAAGATCGGACGGAAAATCAAAGGTCAAATTACTGACCAAGGGATCGGTGGCGGTGAGTTCTTCCTGTGCGACAAGCTCGGGCACTTGATCAAATGTGCATGAGCCGGTCCCTTTTTGTAGCCAGATATAAAGTTGTGAGCCACTTGTTATGGTGACCGTGCTTGATGCGTAGGTTAGCTCAAGCTCAATGCTGCGTGCGGTGGTCGGGTCGTCCACCTCGGAGCAGGCATCCGCGTTCAGTGGTTTACAGGTGCTTGTGGTAGGTTCACAGTCGAGGTTGCCGTCATAGGTTGTTGGCGACGTCCAGGTGATTGTGAAATCGCCCGCACTGTAAGCATCTGTTTCAGTTTGCCCTACCACAGCGTTGGTGAGGGAGGCGATGAGTAAGAGTTGTAACATGGTCACTAAACTAATGGCCTTTGCTTGGTGTGGTCAAGCCCAGGTAAAGAAAGTTTTTTCTGCTCATCTAGTTGAGATGGTCGCGAATAAGCAGCTCAGCGATTTGAATGGCATTTGTTGCCGCGCCCTTGCGTAAATTATCTGCAACGCACCAAAAGCTCAGGCCGTTGTCGACAGAATTATCTTGCCGTATCCGTCCCAAATAGGTGGCATCGTTGCCTTCTGCGCTTAGAGCTGTAGGGAAGGAGTTGCTTTCTGGATCATCGATAACCAGGACGCCAGGTGCTTTGGTTAAGGCTTCCTGAGCCTGCGTTACACTTATGGGCTTTTCGAATTCTGCGCTAATGGATTCGGAATGACCATTGAAAATGGGAACGCGTACGCAGGTCGGACAGACACCCAAGTCTGGCAGATGCATGATCTTGCGCGTCTCATAGATCATCTTTTCTTCTTCTTTGGTAAAACCGCTTTCCATAAAGGTATCAATTTGTGGAATGCAGTTAAAGGCTATACGCGAGGCAAAGACATCACAGACGACGTCCCGTTGGTTGAAGAGGTCAGTGACTTGCGTGCTCAACTCCTCCATACCGTTACGGCCCGCACCACTGACTGCCTGATAGGTAGAGACTACCACGCGGCGTAGGCCTGCTTGAGCATGCAGTGGGGCCAAGGCCACCACCATTTGAATGGTGGAGCAGTTCGGGTTGGCAATAATTCCCTTGGTTTTATAGCTGCCGAGATCTTCCGGATTGACCTCTGGAACAATCAAGGGCACGTCCGGGTCCATCCGCCATTTCGAGCTGTTATCGATAACCACCGCCCCTTGGGAGGTGGCAATCGGCGCCCATTCTTCACTGACGCTGCCGCCGGCAGACATCAGGGCTATATCTACATGAGCAAAATGATCCATGGCGATGGCCTGAACCTTGTGCATTTTGCCGCGAAATTCGATTTCTTCCCCCGCACTTCGTTCGGAGGCCAGCAGTACCAATTCTTCGATAGGGAAATTGCGCTCCTCTAGACTGGCAATCATTTCTCGTCCAACCAGTCCGGTGGCGCCGACAACAGCGACTCGATAGGATTTATCCATAAAATTCAACCTTCACTATGGGTTATCCACTAAACAAGTGGAAAACTTTGCGGAATTAGTCAAGGTATTTTTGCGATAAAGCTTGATTCATGAGGCATTTTAGGATGTAAGTCGGTGCATGGCGAACACATCCTATCTCACCGATGGAACCGAAGAGCCCATTGAGCAATGGTTGCGTAAGACCGTACGTGTGCGGAAGCATCCCGAATGGGGCAATGCTCGGGTTTTGCGCTGGTATCCGGCTGCCGGCTCCACCCCACAAAGATTGCGGATTTTGGCGGAAAACAACCCGGCGCCACAGATTGTTTCGATTTTAGAAGTTGAAGTTCTCTCCTAGGGCAGCATTTTCTCCCCTAAATTCATGTACAAAACGTCCTACCTTGTCGATATTCTTTAAGTTTTTGCGTTGCCGTGCCTGCTTTCATGGGCTATACCGCTGCACAGATATGAAGGATAGATTGTATATGGCAGGGCGTCTTTTCGGGCTTGGTTTATGTCTTTTACTGGCCACCGGCTGCAAAGATAAGAGCTTGGCGGATGTGATTTGTGAACCGGGGGCAACAAAGTGTGTCGATGGCAATCGATTTTTGTGTAATGCCTTTGGTACCGGTTGGAGCCTGAGCCCTTGCGAGGAGACGGAAACCTGCGTGCCGGAGGCCGCCTGCGCTGACGATCCGGAAAATTGTGCCGGGGAATGCAAACTTGTAATTTGCGAGCCAAATAAGCGCTATTGTGCCAGTGATAACATCTCGGTTTTACAGTGTGATGAGACCGGTACATCCAATCTTGCCTGCGGTTCCTGTGCGGTGCCACCGATCAATGGTCTTTGCTACGATGGGGAGTGTGTGGCCCTGTGTCCAGGCGAGCAAAAAAGTTATTTAGGCTGTGAGTATTATGCGGCGGATTTAGACAATGCCTATGTGGCCCAGTGTCAATCTGATGGGGTCGGTGGTGTGATTGCCTGTGATGCGGCCGCATCACAATTTGCCATTGTTTTGTCCAATCCGGATGCGGATGACTCAGGGATTTCAGCTTTTGTTACCATTACGAAGGGGGCTTTGACCGGCACTGCCTATAATGAATCCAACACCTGCGTTGGGGAGCCTGAGGTGCATGAAAACTTCGTAGCCGCCCATATTATTCCGCCACAGGGTATTATCACTGCAAAATTACCTGCCGGCAGCATCAATGGTACGGTCTTTGGCGAATTGGGTTACCGTATTGCATCGAATATTCCGATTACGGCCTATCAATTTAATCCACTTGCTAACGAGGGAACAAATTTGCGTTACCAAAGTCATTTTGGTGGGGCGGTGACATGCACTACGGATGCGGATTGTGAGGCGGACAACGATTACACCTGCCTTGAGGTTAGTGGTGACAAATTTTGTGCGAAATACAATGGAGTTTTCTCCAATGATGCGTCCTTGTTGATGCCTACCAATACGGCGGGAACCCACTATCTTGTTATGAATCGGCAGCAGACCTTTGATTCGCTCAAGGGCTATATCACTATTCTTGGGCTTGAGGATGAGCCAGCGGAAGTTACGATAACAACAACAGCGCCGATTCTTGCCGGGACCAATGAAGCATTGTTGCCTGCCCGTAACGCGGGGGATGAGTTTACGGTAGAAATATCCAAGTATGAGCTTTTAAATTTGGAAAGTAATGCGGTTGGCTCTGACTTTACGGGCACGGAGATTAAATCAACCAGGCCGGTGATTGTCTTTTCCGGTTCGGAGGCCACCAACGCGCCTTATACCTCAAGCTGCAACCTGGAAACGAATTCTTGTGATTATGGAGATGCGGTTTGTGATGCCACAACCCATACCTGTGACCCACAAACGACCGTTTGTGATCTTGGGATGGGCAAGTGTTTGCAGCTTTGTGATACGGTTGCGGGAACCTGCGAGCTTGATCCAGAGCAGAGCTGCACCCAGGACGCGGACTGTTTTACCGCCTGCACCCAAGATTCAGACTGCGCCAAGGGATGTGAGACAAACAGTGATTGCTCTCCGAGTTGCTCTTCCGATGCGGATTGTCAGGGGTTCGTAACCTGCTGCGCTGATCATATTGAGCAACAAATGTTTCCAATTTCTGCCTGGGGCGCAGAATATTTAGGCGTGCGCTCCTATCCACGAGGCAATGAGAAAGATGTTTGGCGGGTTTTGGCGGCGGAAAACAATACGGTGGTCAATATCGTTCCCACGGATGTGGCAACTATTCCTGTGCTGAATAAGGGAGACTGGTTTGAGTTTGAAACCAGTGAAGACTTCTTTATCGATTCGCTCTCCCGTTGTGATTTGACGACAAATACATGTTCATACGATAGCTCGGTAAGCTGTGTTTGTGGAGATGGTGATGCGGAGGATTGCACGCCTGATCAGAAGTGCTCCGGATTGACAAAACCAATTCTGCTGGGACAGTTTTTGGCAGCGGAACATGCACCTAATCCAGGCCATCAAGCCGGAGATGCGGATATTGGGGATCCGGCTTTTATTCTGGCGGCACCCATTCGGCAGTTCAGGAAAGATTATGTTTTCCTCGCGCCGGACAAATATGAAGTCGATTATATCTCAGTTGCGGCGCCAGAATCGGCAACTTTGACCCTCGATAATTCGGTGGTGGATGCGGCCAACATTTTGAATTTAACGAACGATATTCCGGGCACCAGCTGGAAGGCTTGGCGTTTGCCGATTGCTGACGGTTACCATTCTCTGGTTTGTTCTGAGCCCTGTTCCTTAATGGTACATGGCTACGACCAATATGTGAGTTATGGCTACCCTGGAGGGCTAAATCTTGAAGATTAAAGGCTTTTCATGGTTGGGGAAAGTGGCCTGTTTTTTGGAAAATGAGCACTAAAGTGTTAGATATATTTTGATTTTTGGAGGGGAATCACAGAATGACGCGTGACATGGCATGGAAACCTATGCGTAAGCGTTCGGGCCGATGGCGTGATGGGCGATTGGTATTATTGCTCATTCTCGTTGCCGTTAACGTTGGCGTCGTTTTCTATCATGGCAACCCCTGGGAAGAGTTACAAAAGGAAAAGGAACCCAAAAAGTCTGCACTTGTCGTTGAGTCTGAGCAAACTAAGCAAAGAGAAGAGCCGGCTGAAGTAGAAAAGAGCCCGCTGGAAAAGCCAGCGCTTCCATCCATCGAGCAAGTGCCCGAGGTGCCCGAGCTGGCCTTAGAGGCGGTTGAAGAAGTTAAGGAAGAGGACGGAGAACCAGCATTTAACCTGCAGCCGCGCTTGGGGTTACGGATGCCCGGTAGAATACAGCGGGTGAGTGCGAATCGCTTAAAAGCTGGGGAGACCGTTTCCGAAGCCCTTTACAGGCAAGGTGTGGGACAGGTGACCATTAATGGTCTGCTCGATTCGTTGCGCACTTTAGTCGACTTTAAGCGACTGCGAGCAGGCACAAAATTAAAAGCCCGCTTTGATGCAAAAGACCAGTTGGTTTCTTTTGAGTTGCGCCCCGATTTATTGAAGCACTACCGCGCAGATTTTGGTGAGCAGGGCTGGGCTTCCGAACGTATTGAGGTTCCCGTAACACCGGTTGTTACAGAGGTTAGTGGTCGCGTTTCATCTTCACTTTGGGCAGCGCTGGCGGAGCTGGGCGAGGACCCAAGATTGATTGTTGATGTGGTTGATATTTTTGCTTGGGATATCGACTTTTATTCGGAAGTTTATGCGGGCGACTCTTTTAGTCTGATTGTTGAAAAGCGCTATGTTGAAGACCGATTTCTTGATTACGGAAATATTCTGGCGGCGGAATTTATTTCGAACGATAGTGCGCATCGGGCTTTCTATTATGAAATCGAAGAAGGAAAGCCCGGCTATTATGATGAGGAGGGGCACTCCTTGCGTAAACAACTGCTCAAGACCCCTCTTAAGTATGCGCGGGTGAGTTCTTCTTTTGGGCTGCGCAAACATCCGGTTCTTGGATATACGAAAAAGCATAACGGTATTGATTTTCTCGCACCTGAAGGGACGGCAATTTGGGCTTCCGGCGATGGTCGTGTGTTTCGTGCTGGCATGTATGGAGGCTGTGGCAATATGGTTGAAATACGGCATGCGAATGGTTGGATTTCTCAGTACTGCCATTTATCGAAAATTCAGGTTAGAGTTGGTCAGCGTGTGAACCAAAAAGATGTCATTGGTTTGGTTGGCTCAACTGGAATGGCCACCGGGCCCCACCTGCACTATGGACTTAAACGGCACGGCTATTTTGTGAATCCGGCAGAGCAGAAGTTTGAGCGACTTGAATCTTTGTCTGGCGCAGCTTTTGAAAGTTATAAGAAGACTGTTGCCGCAACCATTTCCCGTCTCGATGATATACGTTACGCGGCAGATAAGCCCAAAACTGTTGGTGAAGAGGGGTAATTGATGCGGCGTTTGCTTTGCGGTTGGTTTTCTGCCTGCCTGATCCTTTTTTCTACGGCCCAGGTTCAGGCTTTGAAACTGCCCAAAAATGCGGATGAGATTGATATCGAGAAGGTCATTTCGCAAATGAGCTTGCGCGAAAAGGTTGGCCAACTTCTTTTGATTGGTTTTCCAGGGACCCGTGTTACTTCGCATATGCGCTCCTGGATCAATGATCGCAAGGTCGGTGGCGTTGTACTCTTTAGTCGTAATCTGGTGGATTTCGAACAGACCGCCCGCTTTACCCGAGATCTGCAGGATTTGACCCGCGGACATATTCCGCTCTTTCTTGCTTTGGATCAGGAAGGTGGCAATGTTGTTAGAGTCAAAGAGGGAACCATTTTGCTGCCGAGTAATATGGCTCTTGGGGCAACCCGTTCATCGACTCTTTCCTATGTCGCTGGCCAGGCTTTGGCGGTTGATTTACGTCTCATGGGTTTTAATATGAATTTGGCTCCAGTTTTGGATGTTAATTCAAATCCTAAGAATCCAGTCATTGGCATTCGTTCCTATGGCGAAAAGGCAGATCTCGTGGCGAACTTAGGGTCCTGGTATGTGCGCGGTCAGCAGGAGATGGGTGTGGCTGCGGTGGCAAAACATTTTCCTGGCCACGGCGATACCCACAGCGATTCGCATTTTTCAATGCCATCTATTGATGCTGATCGAGCAAGGTTGAGCAAGGTTGAGCTTAAGCCTTTTAAGCGAGCTGTTGAAAGTGGGCTCGATGCAATCATGACAGCACATATTGCTTTGCCTCGAATTTCAGAGGAGCCTGATTTACCGGCCACTTTATCAAAAAATATTATCGACGGCCTCTTGCGTAAGCAGCTTGGTTACGATGGTTTGGTGTTGACCGATGGTTTAGAGATGCAGGCCATTGTTCAGAGCTATGGAAGTGGCACGGCTGCGGTCATGGCAATTCAGGCGGGCGCAGATATGCCCATGATTTTATGGACCGCAGACAAGCAGCGCGAAGTTTATTCCGGAATTATTCAGGCGGTTAAGGATGGAAGAATTTCGCAGAAGAGATTGGACCAATCGGTACGTCGGATATTGGAGGCAAAGTTTCGCCGCCGCCTCTTTCATCGCGAAGTTGAACCATTAAAGAGTGTGCTGAAAAAAAGAAACCGCAATGAGGTGCACGCGCAGGTGGCTCAGCGTATTGCCCGCGAAGCGGTGACCTTGGTGCGCAACCGTGGTGAATTTTTACCTCTGAGCAGTGAAGATAAGCGTAAGATGCTTGTTGTTGCACCACGCGGTGCTTTTGCGAAGGCTATGGCGAAGCGGCCCAATACAAAGGTGATTGCTCTGCCATACTCCATGAGCAGGCGCCGACGGGCCAAGGCTTTGCGCGATGTGAGTGAGGCTTTGCGGAAGGCGGATGCCTGGATTATTGCCGCATCAAATCGCTATCATATTGCTATTGGGCAGAAAGCCGCCAAGGCATTTCCGAATAAGCCCTTTGCATTCTTAAGTTTTGCATCGCCCTACTTTTTAAATTATTTACCGAACGCTTCGGCGTATGTTTGTACCTACAGTTATTTGAAAGACGCTCAGAAGGCGGCGGCGGCGGCGGTTCTGGGAGAGTATACAATGTCCGGCAAGTTACCGGTCACAATACCGGGGATGTATTCTTACGATCATCGTATTGAACAGTCGCGCGATTTGCAGCCCCGCGCAAAACTCAATATTGAAGAAGAAATTCCACCCGCGTCGACACTCTAATTGGTAGGCCCTTGCGAACGTACGACCGTTATTTGCTGCGTGAGATTTTATTACCGCTTTTTGTTGGTCTGGGCCTCTTCTTTGTTGTGGTCGCCTTTGGGCAAGTATTAAAAATATCTGACTCCTTAACTGGGCTTGGGGTGAGCGGTGGTCGTGTTTTTGAAGCGCTGATCTATTCTTTTCCGCCCTTAATGGGACTTCTCTTGCCGGTGAGCGCGCTCTTTGCGACTCTTTTAGGGGTAGGTCGCTTTGCTTCCGATCGAGAGGTGATTGGTTTTGCTTCTTTGGGAGTAAGTCCCTACCGCCTTTTTAAAGTTCCATTTCTTTTAGGCACATCTATTTCACTCATTTCTTGCTGGGCCATGGTTCAAGGTGAGCCATGGGGCATTCGCGGTTTGCGAAATTTGATGGCCTTTAGTGCCCAGGAGGCACTGGCTGGCGGAGTGCGTCCCGGTGAGTTTCATGAATGGGTATATGGCTTTACGTTTCGGGCAGAAGAAAAAGACGGTGATAACTTAAAGGGGGTTTTGCTGGCGGACAGGCGGGATGCGGAAAAACCTATTGTTATTTCATCGGCCAGGGGGCGCATTCTTGGTGGCAAGAACGCGCAGGACCTTATTTTCGATTTGCAAGACGGAACGATGTTACTTACGGATTCGGAAAAGTTGGCATCGCGCAAAATTTCCTTTGCTCAAGGGCAATACCGATTAAATGTTGGCTCTCTGGTTGGTAACAAGGCAAGGACACTGCGAAAAATTCAGGAGAAAACATTAGGTGAACTTTGGGAGTTGTCGCTGCACGCACCGAAAGAAAAACACAGGCGCCAGGCGATTATTCTTTTGCATCGCAAATTTGCTCTGCCTTTGGCTGCTCTGATTTTTTCACTTCTTGCGGTGCCTTTGGCTTGCACGGCGCGCGGTGGTTCGAGGGCGAGAGGATTTCTATACTCGACCGCAATTGTTGGCGGGTACTATTATTTAGGAAGGGCAGTGGAGTTGTCGGCGCGGGCAGGCAACTTTGATCCAATACTCGCAGCCTGGCTTCCGGATCTTGTAGGTTTGGTGATGGCCGCAATCATGATTGTGCGCTTTAAAAGGACTTGGATCTAGTCATGCGCTTAGCTCGATATTTTGCAAAATACTATCTGATGGCGATTTCTTTGACTTGGTTTGCCTTGGTGGTGCTGGTTGTGGCTGCAATGCTTATCGAAAAAGCTGGGCAGTTGACCAAGCAGCCGGAAGCAGTCACCACTGCGCTGAAGTTAGCGCTCCTGAATGCACTGCCTTTTGGTTATCAGATGCTGCCTCTGGCTTGTTTTTTTGCACTTATTATTGTGGGCACATTTATGGCGCGCCGTGGCGAATGGTTGGCGGCGGAAGCGGGCGGCGTTAAGGGCATGGGACGCTGGGGCGGTTTGGCCTTTGTCACTTTGTGTTGTTCCTTTGGGGCTTACGCTGCGGGCGAAACAATCTTACCTATGGCTCTACATAAGATTGAGCACATTCAGCGCCACGAATTAAAACGGGTCGATGCATTGACTCGATTTTATGAGCGCAGAAACCATTGGTATAAGGACGCAGACCATTATCTCTTTTTGCCGACTTTTGACCGCAAGAAAAAAGAATTTTACGAGCCTGTCATTTATAAAGCGGATGAGGGCAAGTTGAGCGAGATTTATGAAGGCCGTATCTTAAGAGAAAGTGCAGAGGGGTGGTTTCTTGTTGATGCACTTGTTTGGTCCGTGAACAGCCCGAAAGTAAAGCAGGTGGAGCGTTTGCAGGTCCACTTAAATGTTAGTGCAGGCAATTTGATGGATGTTACCGGTGACCCGAGGCAGATGACCCACAGTGAAATTCAGAGACTTATTGAGGATAGGGAAAAGGCTGGTTTTGATACGGCAATACACATTTTGGAGAAGGAGCAAAGGATTGGTTACCCTTTGGCGGCCCTGGCGCTTTTCTTTCTTATGTTGCCCTGGGCATTGCAGCCCGCTTTACGTCGCTCGATGGCAGTGAATTTAGGTGTGGGGGTTGTGATTATCAGTGTGCTTTTATCCCTGAGCCATTTTGTGCGCATGCTTGCGCTGGGGCAAAAGATTCCTGTTGCCTTGGGGGGATGGGGCCTAACACTCGTGTGTCTGGTTTTTATGCCTCTGTCTTATTTTCTCTATAGGCGGCGCTACTTAGTCTAGACTGGCGAGTTTTGTGACTAAGTCCACAACCCGATTAGAGTAGCCCCATTCGTTGTCATACCAGGAAACAACCCGCGCAAAGCCGTCGCCCTGTGCCTGTGTAAGTAAGGAATCAAAAATCGACGAATGTGGATTGCCGACAATATCACTGGACACTAAGGGGATCTCTGAGAATTGTAGAATGCCTTGTAGTTTCTCATTAGCGGCACTTTGCACAGCAGCATTGATTTCTTCAGCAGAAGGTTGAGCTTTGAGTCGCACGACCAAATCAACGATAGAACCATCGGAGACAGGGACCCGCACCGCCATACCGTCGAGGCGCCCTTCAAGATGAGGAAGTATTTTGCCGACAGCCTTTGCTGCGCCGGTTGTGGTTGGAATAATGTTTTCCGCCGCTGCCCTCGAGCGACGAAAATCCTTATGGGGTACATCCGCCAAGCGCTGGTCATTGGTAAAGGCGTGCACCGTTGTCATGACACCGTCATCAATGCCAAAGGCCTCGTCAAGAACATAGGCGATGGGGGCCAAGCAGTTTGTGGTGCAGGAGGCATTCGAGACGATTCGGTGCGAGGCAAGAAGTTGATCATCGTTCACCCCCATAACGATCATGGCGTCAATTTCATCTTTGGGTGGAACGGTTAAAATGACCCTTTTGGCTCCAGCTTGGAGGTGTTTTTCGAGAGTTTCTTTGTCGCGAAAAATCCCCGTTGATTCAATCACCACATCAACGTTCAAATCGCCCCATTTGAGGGCAGCCGGGTCCTTTTCATTGGTAATGTTAACGTGTTCTCCGGCAACGATGAGTCCGGTGTTGTCGTAATCCACATCTTTGCGAAATACACCCATCACCGTGTCGTACTGCAAAAGGTAGGCGAGGGTTTTATTGTCGAAGAGATCGTTGATGCCAACGACTTCAATGTTTTCGTTGCCGCTTAGAACACGAAAGACTGATCGACCAATTCGGCCAAAGCCATTGATTGCTACTCGAATCATGTGGTGAGCCCCTTTTGTTCCAGGTGCTCCATGACTTCGACGACGCGGTGCGCATAACCCCAGCCGTTGTCGTACCAGGCAATCATTTTCACGAGATTGTCTCCCATGGTGCTGGTGGCCAGGGAGTCGAAGACCGACGAGTGTGGGCTTTGCTTCACATCCGAGGATACAATGGGGTCGTCAACATATTCGATGAGATCTTTAAAGTCGGATTCCGCAGCGCTTTCCACCGCAGCGTTGATGCTCTCGGCAGTGATGGGCTGTTTGGTGTGGGCTACCATGTCGAGAAGAGAGCCGTTGATCACTGGGACATTCAAGGTCATGGCGCTTACTTTGCCTTCTAATTGCGGCAATACATCCATGAGTATGTGGGCGGTGGATGTTTGGCTTGGAATAATATTTTCCGAGGCTGCCCGTGAGCGGCGCATTTCGTAGGAAGGGACATCTGAGAGGCTTTGGTCATTGGTGTAAGCATGTACGGAGGTGACGTGAAGCCGTTCAATGCCGAAGGCCTGATCAATAACTTTAGCGATGGGGGTGGCACAGTGTGCGGTGATGGATGCATTGGATATAATTTTATGCTCCGCTCCGAGTTGGTCCTCATTGACGCCCATGACCACCGTGATGTCCGCTTTGTCGGTCGGTGCAACGCAGAGAATGAGTCGCTTGGCCCCTGCATCAATATGCTTACTCAGGGTGGCATATGACATGTGTTTGCGGGTGGCTTCAATAACGATGTCCACATTATGCTCGCGCCAATCCACATCACCAGGCTCTTTGCCATAGAGCATGGTGGTGGCTTTACCACGGGCAAAGAGTTGGTCGTTGGCGATGCTCACCTTGTGTGGGAAGCGGCCAAGAATCGTGTCGTAGCTGAGTAGATAGGCGAGATTTTCGTGGTCGGCGATATCGCTGATTGCAACCACATCGATATCGTCACGGCCGTGCAGAATTCGAAAAATCGAACGCCCAAGACGACCAAAGCCCATGATGCCAACGCGTAAGGTCATGGCTTTTATTGTCTACCGAATAGATACGGGAAGCAAGGACTAAGCTTGAGCTTTATTTCGGAGCGATCATCTCCTCGGGCCGAACCGCTGCATGAAATTGCTCCGCATCGAGAAGGCCAAGTTCTGTGACTGATTCTTCGAGTGTGATGCCTTTTTCGTGGGCATTTTTTGCCACCTTTGCCGCATTGTCGTAACCGATAACCGGATTTAAGGCGGTAACAAGCATCAGAGAATTTTTTAAGTGATTGGCAATATTTGTTGCGTTCGGTTCGATGCCGAGCACACAGTTTTGGGTGAAGGATATGGAAGCGTCAGCCAGGAGACGGGCCGAGTTCAATAGATTGAAAATCAGCACCGGCTTATAAACATTGAGCTCAAAATTTCCGGAAGCTGCCGCAAAACCAATTGCCGCATCGTTACCCATAACCTGCACGCAAACCATGGTCATGGCTTCGGCTTGGGTCGGGTTAACTTTGCCAGGCATAATCGACGAGCCGGGTTCGTTGGCGGGCAGATTTAATTCGCCAACACCACAGCGGGGACCGGAGCCGAGCCATCGAATGTCATTGGCAATTTTCATCAAAGACGCGGCCAGTGTTTTTAAAGCACCGCTGGCAATGACCATGGCCTCATGGCCGGCGAGAGCGGCGAATTTATTTGGTGCGGTGATAAAGGCACGGCCCGTAAGTTTGGCAATATGCTCTGCAACTTTAGTGGCAAACT
Source organism: uncultured Bdellovibrionales bacterium (assembly GCA_964013445.1). Taxonomy (GTDB): domain Bacteria; phylum Myxococcota; class XYA12-FULL-58-9; order XYA12-FULL-58-9; family JASMKV01; genus JASMKV01. Next base: position 48,005 of record CAXGWX010000003.1, read on the forward strand.
CTGGATGGGTATTGAGCCCGGTGCCGACAGCGGTTCCTCCCTGCGCCAGCTCACACAATGGTGGCAATGCCTTGTTAAGGGCGTTGATGCCATAATCAAGTTGGGCCACATAGCCGGAAAATTCCTGACCTAAGGTCAGAGGGGTGGCATCCATTAAATGGGTGCGGCCAATCTTAACGATGTCTTTAAAGCCTTTGGCTTTATCGTTTAAGGCGTTACGGATTTCCATGAGTGCAGGAATAAGATTGCCTTCAAGACTTTCGACCGCCGCAACATGCATCACGGTTGGAAACACATCATTCGAACTTTGTGACATATTCACATGGTCGTTAGGGTGGACAGGACTTTTTGAGCCAAGTTCTCCGCCTAAAATTTCAATGGCGCGGTTGGCGATGACTTCATTGGAGTTCATATTGCTTTGGGTGCCGCTGCCGGTTTGCCAAACAACGAGTGGGAAATGGTCATCGAGTTTGCCTTCGATGACTTCGTCCGCAGCTTGCACAATTGCATCGGCCAGGTTTTTGTCGAGTTTGCCTAAGTCGAGATTGGCTAAGGCCGCAGCTTTTTTCACCACACCTAAGGCGCGGATGACTTCACGGGGGAAGTGGTCATGACCAATCTTGAAATTGTGTAATGAGCGCTGGGTTTGCGCCCCCCAATAACGGTCAGCGGGAACCTCAAGGGTACCCATGGTATCTTTTTCTAAACGGACATTTTTTGTATTTGTTTCACTCATGGGCAGGGGACTTTAGTGCTAAAAAGCCATCCGTTCAAGCTTTCTAAACCCCTTATAATAAAAGTTTTTTCGATATATGTCCTTTTGCTCGGATTTTCCCTATGGTGACTTGAATAGGTGCTGGACTGGTGCGTCTAAGCAAGAGTGATTTATCTTAAGGAGGAATCCATGTGGAATAGAATGCCTTTTCGTTTATCCTGGCTTTTGTGTTTTGTGCTGCTTGGGGCTTGCGGTGATGTCACCAAGAGCAATGGAGAATTTAATCGGGTCAGTTATTCGCTTTATACGACCTATCTCGTCGATGAATCGAGTCTAACGGACGTCTCTTTATTGATCGGCTACGATCAACGCATCAACACATCGCTGACAGTCTCGGGTGCTTCGGAGACCGAAGAACCTTTTAAGCTCTTGCATAAGATTTCGCCCGATGCGTCCATCAATGTTTTTGAGGATGGTTTTGATGTGCCGGATATGACTTTAAAGGTCACGAGCCCTGGTGAGTATACTTTAGAAACCACCAAGGGTGACGATGTTTTTGATCGCATCAAGCTCAACTTTGATGTGCCTGCTTCTTTGGACCCGATTGTTTGGGTAAGGGCAGAAGGGGCAGAGGAATTCACCAAGAGTGGATCGAATACGGATGTGAGTGTTGAAGTTGGTGACCAGGTGACTTTCTTACCCGTACCGGTGGATGCAAGTGGCGAGCGTTTGCTCGGGGATTTGGAAACAGAAATTTCTCTCGACAACCCTGGCTTGGCGGTTGCAGTGGAAAACGTGCACGGTGTTTATGAACAACGGGTCTGGTCGAGTTCGATGCCTGTTTCGTTGATTTTTGTTGAGGAAGGCACTCTTGTGGTGACCTTAAAAGATGTGGTCAACAATGTTGAAACGAATGTAAACTTTACGGTGAGCGTACCAGCGTCTTAAAATCTAAGGGCGCAGTTGCGGCGGCGGTGGTCCTTTGCCAACGAGAAAATCCGCCAGGTTGGTAAAGAATTTTGTGTGTTCGTAGGTGCTTGAAGTGTAGGGTTTAAAGACCCCTATTTGATCGAGGTGGTCCGCCTCCAGTGTTCCAAGATAGGTTCCCCATTTGCTCGAGCTTAAGGGCACCATGCCATCATTATCGCCTTCAAGCAGATAGATGCCAATATAGGTGGGCCAGAGGGTTGGGGTGAGGATGTCGGTGGTTTTCCAGTTCACAAAAGGGGAGAGCTGAGTGCGTGCGCCTATAGAATAGTATTTGACCCTTGGGTCATTTGGGTTGGCTGGATTAAATTCTTCGCGCATATAGGCGGCGCTGAGCATTTCGAGTTGACCGAATAGATTAGACGCTTGGTCACGGGTATAGCCTACCAAGGTATCCATACCACCGGTTAAAAATCTTTCCAGCGCGTCCGGCATGAGAGCGGCGGAGGCATCAATAAGCATGGAGCCTCGATGCGGCGTGGTCAGGGTA
>CAXGWX010000004.1:0-46790 GCA_964013445.1 uncultured Bdellovibrionales bacterium
ATTACAGATTCCCGTTCTGTTGCATTGTGGGCGAGCCTCTCCTGGGCTTTTCTGGCTTTCTGGGGGGGCTTGGAGTTCTTCTCGTGGGGCGGCCTACCCACATTAATGGGCTCTACAATGTTTTTAGGCTTGGTTGCTACTCTTTTGCTCTCCGGGCAAAACTTCGTGTTTGTGCCGGCAGCGGTTATTTTGGTTGCGGTCATCAGCACTCATAACCACAGTGGATTAAGTTCATTACTCGTACTTATGGGCTATTGTGGTTTGAGCTATATCGCCAGCAGAAGAATGGTTGGACTGGGATTGAATGTCTTTTGGACCCTTGCGTGCAGCATTCCTCTCGGAGCTCATATAATTTACAAGTATGTGCGGGATTTTGTGACAATGGATGGAGAAACCGGCCTGTTTCGGTTTTATGAGGGGCTGATTTCCATCGTCAATGTGGTTGAAGCAACAGGGCCCTACTTCTTTGCTCTCGTTTTCCCTGGAATATTTATTTTCGTTCGCCGTATGGAGAAAGAAAGCGAATATTTTTGGCTTTCCTGGTTTGCTCTTCTGTTTTCTGTTTTTGTCGGATTGGAATATCTTTATCGCTTTGTGGTGTATTGGTTGCAGGGTGAGTTTTATACGGCTTTAACACCGAGTAGATTCTTAACCGTAGCCGGTTTCCCGGCGGCATTTTTTGCGGGGCTGACCATTGATTGGCTTTTATCTCGCATTAAAGAAAAGGGTTTACGGGTTTGTGCGATTGTCATGTTGCTCACTGGAATGGGTTTTTACTCCCATTATATTTTAAGCAGACATGCTCGCCCTGTTGGCGATGTAGATTTTGAGGCCATGCAATGGATTCGTGAAAATACTTCCGAAAATGCATTTTTTCTCAATAATGGAAAATGGTTTCCTTATTTGGCCTGGCGGGAAGGCAGCTTAACGCCTTTGCCCTCATCGGAACGAAGAAATGCGCCTTCTGTGCGTTTTAAGAAGAATAATTTAGGGCGTTTTGAGGAATTTTTGGCCTGGCAGAAGGATTTTTCTCGACCAATATACAGATTAGAGCAACCAGAACACCGTTTGATGGGTAGATTCATCGAAGTTTTTCGAACGAAAGAGACTGTGATTTATGTTTGGCGATGACAGAGAGAGCTCCCAACGATTTAAAAAGATCTTGATTGCCTGCCTTCTTGGTTCATTCATTGTGATGGTACTGGGTTCGATTGCGTTTGCCACCGGTTCTTTTGACCACTTTCCATATGATTGGTTTTAGGAGTTTCTATGATTGTAACTCTGCAGCTTTTGCGTGACGCAAAGCCTATTCTTTTGAGAAAAGTTATTGAGCAAAGATTTCGTATTGGGAGTCATGAGGATAACGAATTTTGTCTTGCTGACAGCGATATTCCTGCTTTCTTATGTGAAATTGAGCACAAGGGTCCCAAGTATACTCTGAAGAATCTTCACCCGGATGGAATTAGGGTTAACGACGAAATCATTGAGGAGAGCACCCGTTTGGCTCATAAAGATGTGTTGAGGCTTGGCTCATTAGAGCTGCAAGTCCTTGTTTCGAAAGAAGAGGGTAAGCTTGGTCAGGTAAAAACAAAAAGTCTTTTTGAGCTTGATGATGGTGCTTCAGCTTTGAGTGTGCATGTGGTGGGGCGGTCGTTAGCAGAGCGCTGGAGCATAGATTCGCAGGGTATCGTTTTTGGCACCCAAGACACCTGCGATATTGTCATTGATGACCCTTATGTATCAGGGTTGCATGGACGTTTTTATCGTCAAGATAATAAGTTCTTTGTTGAGGATTTGCAGAGTCGTAATGGTTTGCGTGTTGATGATCATAGAGTCGTTCATGCAGAGGTTAAGAGCGGGGCGCGTATTGCGCTTGGTAATACACAACTTGAGCTTGTTGGCAGCCAATGGTCATTGCCGGATACGGCAGAAGAAAGTAGCGACATTGTGCCCTTGATTGGTGCAACTCAGTGCATGCGGGATCTGCGCCATATGGTGCAAAAGGTTGCGGCTGTTGATGTGCCGGTCCTGATTTCAGGGGAAACAGGAACAGGCAAAGAGGTTGTTGCTCAACAGATTTACAACCACAGCAAGCGTTATGAGAAACCTTTTATTGCCTTAAATTGTAGCACGTTAAATCCACAACTTATTGCATCTGAACTTTTTGGTCACAGGAAGGGCGCCTTCACTGGTGCAGATGAAAGTAAGGCAGGGGCTTTTGAAGTGGCAGATGGGGGAACTTTATTCCTCGATGAAATTGGCGAGTTGCCCCTTGGTTTGCAAGCTCAGTTGCTTCGAGTACTTGAATCCGGAGAGCTTCGTCCGGTTGGGGCAACGATGAGTAAGCGTGTGGACGTTAGGCTTATGGCCGCCACAAACCGGGATTTGTCCAAAGAAGTGGCTAAGGGCCGATTTAGGGAGGATTTGTATCATCGACTCAATGTGGTGGAGCTTTCTTGTCCGCCCTTACGGAAGCGACTTGGAGATCTGCCTTTGCTTGTAGATTATTTGCTCAAGCAATTGTGTTGTGGTGATGCACTTTCGGTAAATAAAGATTTCTTACGCGGCTTGGCGCAACGACAATGGCCAGGGAACATCCGCGAGCTGCGGAATTTTTTACAGCAAGCTATTATTTTTGCGGAGGGTTCTGAGCTAAGTGAAGCAGATCTTTCTGGTTACCACAGTTTACAAGAAAAGAAACAATCGGTGGTGAAGCAGTATACTCTGGCGGAGTTGGAAAAAAATGCGATTCTTTCGGAACTGATTGCTCGCTCGGGTAATAAAAAAGAGACGGCGGCTGCACTTGGGGTTTCCCGATCAACAATTCATCGGAAAATTGAAGAGTACCAGATCGATTTGGATTCGGAAGCTCTAAGACACGAAGAAGGTGTGGACCCGGAGTTCACTTTTGAGCGACATTAAAATCGGTTTCAACTTTTTCCGTGAATCGTTTACAAACTTCAGGAGTGCAAAGGAAAAAGGATGCATCCGTGGAAATTTTGTGCTCTCCGCTTTTCTCCACATTAAAAGTCGTCTTTAAGCTCTTATTTGTGCTTTCTGGATCCACAACGTCAGCCTTGCCTAAGGTTTGCTTTACAAACTTAACTCCGTCGCTGCCTTGCAGTGAAAGCTTTAAGGGTGTTTTCATTTTAAGCACCCATGGTTCGCTGGGTATTATAGTGATGCTTAAGCTGTTGGTGCCTACCGCTGGCGCTTTGTCGGCCTCATTAATTTGGGCTTGAATTTTGTACGGCACACTGGCGTAGGCGAGTGAGCTGAGACCCATAAGAATTGAGAATATTAAAAGACCTTGTTTCATTTACGGTTTACCTCATTTAATTGGACGTTAACCAAGGATAGCGCAAGTAAAGGCGGTTTTCCAAGCCTTTTAGATCCTCTTGCGTCTTAATTGGCCAAAATCGGCAGTTTTTTTCATCGCGGGATACGCGCAAATAAGAACTTTCATAAAAAGTCGTAATTTCACCCATGAGATGCTCAAATTGTACAACCGCTTGTTGATCAACGGTTTTATCGACACGGAACCAAGTGAGCGGATATTCTTGGTTAAATAGATGGGATTGAAAAAGCAGGGTGTTGGTGTTGAAGAAGTCTACCTTTTCGTGAGGAAAATCTTGAGGTAATCGGAAGGCCTCAATAATTTGTAGCCGGTCATTAACATAAAGCGGCGCGCCGCCGCGGTCACCAGGGTATTGAGGTGCGACTTCAACACTTACGGGTTTATTTTCCTTGAGGTGTCTGCCAACAATTTCAGGTGAAAGGTCGGCAAAGATATTGTCAACATTGACTACCATAACCGTCACTTTCTTTTGTTTGGCGAAATTTTGAAAATCTTGACTTTTTGCCAGCGCAGAAAAAACATCGCCGTGTCCCGGGGCATAAAATGAAGGGCGTCCTGAGGCGTCGAGAAAAATTTCGCCGCCCGGAGTGAGCCGTACCGATATATTTTGTTTAAGATGATAGAGTAGGGAGGGGTCGCAGCCAAAGTAATCATTTGCACTCAAATGCTCAAGAGTTTGACTGTGGGTGGCAAAAGAATTGAGAAGAAAGATGGGGCATTTTGGTGCAAGCTTCTGAAGAATCTTGATTCGAAGTCCAAGAAAACTCAAATGACCCATGACATTAACTGTACCTTTGACGACTCCACCAAAACGGGTGGCCATGCCACCGTTGAGAATAACCAAAGCCGCTTTGCCATCAGCAAGTGCCTCTTGTCCGAGTTGCAGGCTTGATGCATCGCAAGAGTCATCAACAAATGCACTCTTTTCAGGAATTTTGACCGCACTTTCAATAAGATTATCAGAGGGTTCAAATTTTCCCGAACGTAGTCGTTCCTGAAAATCATGAAATCGATCGGAATCGAAGGCATAATTTTCGAGAGTCTCTCTATAAGGATCAAGTATTTGAGGAAAAGAGCCCATAATTTCAGTACCTTGTAGGCTCAAAGTTGTCTTTGTGCAAGCTTAATTAGGCTGGACTTTAAGTCCGTGATAACCTAGCTTTTAGATCGGTATTATTGTTGTCAAAGTAGGATGTGTTTGTGCAGGCAGCTACGGCTTTTAAGCTAGTTATCGAAGATGACGAAGGGGCACGCTCTGTTGTACCTTGCGAATTAGGCGAGGTCAGCATTGGGCGGTATGAAGATAATACGATTCGTCTTGATGAGCGCAATGTTTCCCGACACCACGCGCGTCTGATTAAATCTACAGAAGGAGTTTTTGCCGAGGATCTGGATTCCTATAACGGGGTCTGGGTGAACGGTGAACGCATTGAGGGGCGGCGAGAGCTTGTCACGGGAGATCTTATTCGCATCGGTGACTTCGTGCTTGAGCTTCGCGGGGAAGCCTTAAAGGCGCAGCGGGAAGAGATTACCAAGCGCACGGATATTGTTGATGTGGAAGAGGTGACAGAGCCGTCTATTACACAGGTGGATATCCAGGCGCCGCAAGTACAGTTTGATGAGGGTATCACCGATCCGGGGATGAGTGTGATTGAGGCCGAGTCCCCAAATGCCCAACCAATAGAAAAAACAGCAATTATTCGTTCCGAAGACTATCCAGGTCTTGGTGGCGACGGCGCGGAAGAGGCTCAAGCTATTCCCGGTGCCAAGGCGCGACTCTTAGTTGTGAGTACGGAGAGTGCCGGTCAAGAAATTGTTCTCTCGAAGACCATTATTACAATTGGTCGGACCGATCAGGATAACGATGTTGGTTTGGAACACCGATCAATTTCAAGAAACCATGCGAAAATTACCTGCCAGAACGGCGTGTATAAGGTGCTTGATCTGGAGAGTGCGAATGGGATTGCTGTTAATGGCGAGGCCTATGTGCAGTGCGAGTTGAAGGCGGGTGATTTGGTTGAGCTGGGGCATGTAAAGTTGCGCTTTATTGCTCCAGGCCAAATGTATTCTCCGACCGAAGAGGAGCGAGAAGCCCTCGGTGGCCGTTCTGTTGAGCCGCTAGGTGGAGGAGAGCAAACAAAAGTTTCTGGAATGGGTTTGGGGCAGCTTCTTGGGCAGCGTTTTGTGCAAATCGGTTTGGTGGGGATCAGTGTTCTCGGATTAGGGCTGATTGCTTTTATCCTTCTGGGCAAACCAGATGCTTCGGACAGCCGTTCTGAAACGACAATTGTGAATGTTGCCCCCACGATGGCTAAAAATGATGGGGCAAAAGAGAGTGATAGCGCGGTCATTCAAGCTTTTCTGAATAAGGCCAAAGAGTCATTAAAAGTTGGCGATTGGAGTAAGGCACTCGCCTATGTTGAGATGGCATTGTCCGAAGGGGCAGGGGCAGCGGATGTGCAAGCCATTGTTGAGCAGGCCAATAAGGAAAACAAAGTTAAAGAGATTTACGACAGTGCTTTACAGGCGGTTGAACAGGGAAAATGGCAAGAAGCGTGGTCATGGCTTCAGGAGGTTCCGGGTGACAGTTATTATGCCGCCCAAGCCGAAGCCTTGCGGCAGCAGATCAAGGAAACTTTAGTCGAAGAGCTTGCGGCTAAGGCGAAGGATCGTTTGGCCAATAAGGACTGGGATGGAGTCAGCACGCTCCTGGGGCAAATTGGGGAAATCGATCCCAAGAGCTCCTACCTCAACGACCTTCAGAACGCGGTTTCGTCGGAGAAAGACCGCCAGCGAGCAGCAGCGCCGAAACCGAAACTTCGTGAGAGTTCTCCGCGAGCCAGCAACGATAAGCCAAAGAAGAAAGTTGCTGCAGCACCGAAGCCGCCACCAACGCCTTCCACCGCTGACCTGCGAGAGGTTGCAAAAAATCATTATGCGGAAGGTAAAAAATTATCAGCGGCAAAAAGACACCGCGAAGCTCTTCGGCGCTATAGCTCTTGTGTGAAAGCGGATAAGGCCTATTATCCGTGCTACATTGGCTTGGGAACTTCCTATGGACAATTAAACGAACACGACAAGACAGCACGTTATTATAAACTCTATGTCAAATATGCCCCGGATGGCGCACACAAAAATCAGGTGCTACAGTGGCTGAGGAACTATGAATCTCGATAGACAATTGTCGTTGCATTCTGCTCCGTCGCCGTCGCCGCAAAATATTCTTAGCGTTAGTGAAGTTAATATTCAGGCAAAACAGCTTTTAGAAAGAAAGTTTGCAGCGGTTTTTGTCGCTGGCGAAATATCAAATTTTAAAAATGTCTCTGGACATTGTTATTTGACTCTTAAGGATGCGGCATCTCAACTATCAGCCGTTTGTTTTAAGAGGCAAGCAGGAGCCCTCAAGTTTCGTCTTGAGAATGGGCTGGAAGTCGTTGCTCGTGGAAAGCTTACGGTGTACCCGCCCTATGGCCGTTATCAGCTGGTTATCGACAGCATAGAGCCAAAGGGAGCAGGGGGACTGCAACTGGCTTTCGAGCAGTTGAAGGAGAAGCTTGCTAAGGAAGGCCTATTTGCTACAGAGCGAAAGAGAGCACTGCCGACGGTGCCCAATCGGGTGATGGTTATAACCAGTCCGACAGGAGCGGTGATTAGAGATATTATTCATGTGGCAACTCGTCGTTTTAGTGGGGCGCAAATTCTTCTGGTTCCTGCAAAAGTACAGGGAGATTCGGCCGCCAATGAACTCATTCGTGCTTTAGACATGGCGAATGCTTATGCGAAAAAGAATGATGGCGATTTAATTATTTTGGCTCGGGGTGGCGGCTCTCTTGAAGACCTTTGGTGCTTCAATGAGGAGCGGCTTGCCCGCGCGATTGCCGCCTCGCCTTTGCCTGTGGTGAGTGCGGTTGGTCACGAAACCGATTACACGATTGCGGATTTTGTTGCGGATTGCCGGGCTCCGACCCCTTCTGCTGCGGCGGAGATTGCATTTCCCGAGTCGAAAACATTGCTTGAACGTTTGCAGCAGCATCGCAGCAGATTACATGGAAGTCTGGATAGGCAAATCAAGGATTACCGAATGCGGCTTGAGCATGGGCGCTTGAAGCTTAGTCAGCAGACCAACAGGATCAATGAAGAGCATCAGCGCTTGGCCTATTCTTTGATGCGTTTTGAGCAGGATATGCGGGGGCTTCTCCGAAGGAAGCAAAAGAAGCTGACGATTTTGAACCAGCGCTTAATTAAATTGCATCCGAAAGTACGATTGAGAGAGAGTTATTTAAAGATGCAACACCAAGCTGAGCGCCAAGAAAAGGCCGTAAGCAATCGGTTTGGTCAGGCGCGGCGTATGCTTGAGCATGCGGTCCAGAAATTGGATGCCCTTTCCCCCTTAAATGTTCTGGGACGCGGTTATAGTATCGTACAAAACCTTTCAGGTGATGTGGTACGTACGACTAAGGATGTGGTGAATGATGAGGAAATACAAATTCGTCTGGGCTCCGGGAAAGTGCGGGCCAAAGTACGTCAAGTTATGGATGATTAAGATTTTTGTTTTTGGAAGGGTATAGATATGGCGACGAAGAAAAAAGAAAAGCCGTTTGAAGGAATTGTTGAACGTTTGGAAGAAATTACTGAAAGTCTCGAGTCTGGTGAGGTGAGTCTCGAAGAGTCTTTGGCACTTTTTGAAGAGGGTGTGGGATTGGTGAAATCCGGAACTGAGAGACTTGAAGGGGCAGAAAAAAAGATTGAAGTATTGATGAGTCAAAACAAAGTTGAAGATTTTGACCCGGAGAATGCATCCTAAAAAACGTGCTCGTTTGAGCAACTCCAATTCATTCAGGATTTAGACCTATGGGCAAAGTTCGGGCTGATGTGCTGGTTTTTGAGCAAGGATTGGCTGATTCAAGAACCCGTGCGCAGGCTTTGATTTTGGCCGGGGCGGTACTGGATCAAGATGGCCACCGTATTGATAAGGCGGGAACGCTGCTGAGTGCGGATACGGCTCTACGCCTGCAAAACGATCCGCTTCCTTATGTTTCGCGTGGCGGTTTAAAGCTGAAGGCTGCATTAGATCATTTTAATATATCTCTTAAGGATAAGATTTGTCTGGATGTTGGCGCTTCAACTGGTGGCTTTAGTGATTGTGCTTTGCAGGCAGGGGCGCGAAAGATTTATGCATTGGATGTGGGGGTGAATCAGCTTGCTTGGTCCTTGCGCAATGACGATAGAATCGAAGTTTTCGAAAAGACCAATATTCGCACTTGTCCCGGCACCCTTATTGAGAATCATTGTGCGTTTATTTGTATCGATGTCTCTTTTATTTCTCTTTCGTTGGTTTTAGCTCCGGCACTACGTTTTGCCGAGTCGGAGGTGGAAGTGGTGGCTTTGATAAAACCTCAATTCGAGGCAGGCAAGGCGGATGTCGGGAAGGGGGGAATTGTTCGGGATGCTGGGATACGAAGAGAGGTGGTCAGCCGTATTGCTGAGCATTTTTTTGCGGAAGGTCTAGGGGATTTAGGTTGTATTGCTTCGCCAATTTTAGGTGCCAAGGGCAATAAAGAGTTTCTAATCTACGGCCGCCGCGGTCAAAATATAAAATTGAGTCAAAATCACCCTTTAATAGGGGAATTTGATGACGAATTTTTCATCTAAGACTAGAAAATTAGCTAAGAATCTAGTAGAGCAGGGGTACTTTGTGGGACCGGTTCCTCCCTTGTGAGGGACTCCTGTATATTGATAAACAGAAGAACAGTAGAGAAGGCTCGCCAATGCAGGTTTCGTGTACAAAATGTAATGCCAAGTATGTTTTCGATGTATCCGCCATTCCGAAAGAGGGGTACAACGCCCAGTGTACGGAATGTGGCAATGTATTCTTCGTTAGTCCGACCGATGAGGCAGCCGCAGAGGCTGCTGCCGAGCCGACTCCAAGTGCGGCGCCAGCGGCTCCGGAGACGCCAGCTGCCGAGCCAGCCGCAGCGCCAGTTGCGCAAAGTGCGCCTGTCGCAGATCCGAATGCCTTTGACAGCCAGAACGTGAGAGCAAGTGTCGCCGAGATGGCCAGTTTTGATGCGGGGGTTGGAGCTGCTGATGATGGCATTGATGATTTGCCTTCCGAGGAAGAGTATCAGGCCAAGTTGGCACGCAAAAAGAAAATGATGCTCAGCACAGTCGGTGCAGTCGTTGGTTTGGTGCTGGTTGCAGGCGTGCTTTATGCCGCAGTGCCGACAGTTTTTGATGCGACCTTCGGTAAGGTTCTTGGCATTAAAGCGGCCATTAACCCTGATGCAATTCCATTTAAGGATGAGGGTATTGCAAAGATGCTTCTGGATACTCCAGAAGGCTATGAGGAAGCGATTAAGGCTTTCGACCAGGCTTTGGCTGTGGATCCGGAATACCCTGAGGCCATCGCCTATAAAGGTTTGGCCTATATTTTCAGAGGCACAGACATTCAAGAGCATGGGCGCAGTGTTTATGATCAAGGCGCCAGCGCTTTAACAAAACTCAAAGAACTTAAGTCGGTGCCGCGCCGTCGCCGCACGAAAAAGATTAAAAAGCAGATTGATGAGCTTACGGATTTAGCCGCAGAAAAGAGCAAAGAGTCGACAGCTCTTTTTGAAAAGGGCGGAAAAGAGGTTTCCAGCGGTTATTCCTTTATCAACAAGGCATTGACTAAATATCAACAGGATCCGGCGATTCTGGCGGCTGCCGGAATCTATTACACCACCGATCCAGATGGCATTGCCAAGGCGCAAATGTTTTTACGTGCCGGCCTTGACCAGACAATTGGCCCAAATGTGGAAATGGATCTCAAATCACCACCCAATTTGCTCCTGCCCTATTTGCAGGGTGTTATTCGCGCGACGTCTGAGAAGGATATGAATCAGGCGATTGCGGCATTTGATGCCACTTTGGCAACAAATAATAAGTTTGTGCGGGCACAGATGGAGAAGGCTCTCGTGTTGGAAAAGCAGGGCGAACTCGATGCAGCCAAGCAGTTGGCGCAGGGGGTTCTTAAGTCAGCAGCTGAGCATGGCCGAGCAAAAATTCTCTTAGCGCGGTTAGGGCAAACTGGCGGCGATAAAGCTAAGAACTAAATTTTGGTTCAACATTGGCCGTGGCAAAAGTCTTTAGTGGTTTTTTTCTGACACTTTGTTGTGCCTGTGCGGCTCTTCCTCAAAAAAAAGTCTTAGATGAAAATAGTTTTCGAACCAGCTTGCAAGAGCAGTTTGCGGAGCGCCGGAGTCTTAGTGCGGACACGGTGCTGCGTCTGAAGACCCCCGAAAATAATATTCAGCAAAATGGTTCGGTAGTACTTTCTCAAAGCGGTCAGATGCGTTTAGATATACGTGGGCCGCATGGGGGCGTGCTTTTGGTGTTGGTCGTTGATGGAAATAATATTTCTTTTTTAGACCTCCATGGGGGGCGCTATGTGGAATCGACGATGGGTAATCAGCAGATAACGCAAGTCTTTCCATTTTTGCCATTACTCTCCTTGGGCCAGCAATGGGGTGAGCTGCTTTTAGGGAATATTCAGCCGGCAAAAGGGGCAAAATTTCAAGCATTGGAGTCTGGACAGGGACTTTGGATTTGGGAGGAAATGAATCAGGTTTCTAAAGTGGTTAAAGCAGACAGTGGCGCGCATATTTGGACTCAAGAAAAAGAACGCTTAGAGCATCATTTGCAAGCAGAGACGCAGGGTCAAAAAATATTGAGCTATAGGGTTTTTTCGAAAGGGGACGAGCTCTTAAAAATTGATTACGAGAAGTGGCGCTCAGATGGCTTCGTGGGGGAAATGAAGATCGTTTTGCCAAGGCGTGACACAATTTTAGATTTGTCGTTCCGTGATGTTCAGAAAAACCTCGAATTCTCTCCTGATATCTTTAAGTTAAAGGCTCCTAAGGGGGTTGAAAAGGAGATCTGGTAACCGAGGATAAGGGTTTAGCTGCAAGCGAGCGCTAAAATTCAGCTGAAAAGCCCTTGCGTCGTTGCCGAAGCCGGTTTAAGGCTCACACACTAGGTGATTAGGTGATAGCATGGATAATGTAGAGCAAGAACAACCACAAGATTCTAATGTTGCGGAAGTACAGGGAAATATGCCTGCTTTTGTTGAAGAGGCGGATCCTGTTGCTATTCCAGCTCTGCCGAGCATGGGAATGCCGGCGATGCAACCACCACCCGTACCCAAAAGAGTAGCCTCGGCGACAGAACAATGGGCCGGTCGGCAGGATTTCAGCGAGCTTTTTGTAGACGATGCAGCCTTGATGGCCCCGTCGCGTGGAAGCGTTGAAGAAAAGATTCAATATCTTCGCGAGCGCTTGAAGCGAGCGGAATCCCATATGAATAAGCTGCATGAAGCGTGGGATATTCGCGAGGAAGAAATCGACTTGCTTGAGAAGCTGCTTTTACAAGAGCGCAGTACGGTTGAGGAGAAACTCTTGGTGATTAAAGAGTTTTCACAGAGATTCGTTCATATTGAGGAATTTCTTGAGCAAAAGCGTGCGGAGATGGAAAGCTATGCGCGGGAAGTCAAGGATGCGTTTGCGCAACGAGATTTAGACGAGCAAGAGTTGCGGGTACAACTTGAAGAGGCACTGCGTCAAGGTGGCAGTTTAGTGGCGAGCAAGCAGTCCATCATTGATGAGCAGCGACAAGCTCAAGCTTTAAAAAATGAAAAAATCGATTCCTTGCAGGCTACGATCAAGCATATGGAGAAAGAGCTTGAGCGCCTTAAAGACTCTTCGCAAGGTCAGGTTGCGGAGCTGCAGCAGCGTGTAAAGATTGTCGAGCAAAAAGGTGCGGCGGAACTCGCTTTGCAAAGAGAGATGTTTGAAAATCGTCTCAAGCAGGCACGTGTGGAAGTCGAAGATGGCACGAAAGCTCTCGAAGAAGCGGTTGTCGAACGAGAGGAACAATTGCGTTTGCGAGAAGATACCATCACTGATCTTCACGATACGGTTGGCCATCATCAAGAGCAGATCCGTCGGCTTGAGGACGAACTCAGGATGTCTCAAGAGCGTATTTCCACCGTAAAAAATTCCAATAGCCAAGAGCGGGAGCGCACAGCCGAGCTTTTAGAGCGAACTCGTAGCGCCTTGAAGCACGCCCATTCGCTTCTGCAGTAATTCTGTTTTATCCATAAAGATAGGCAAGCTGTATTCTCTCCTTGCATTGCGGCGCAAGACCCGCCATCAATAAGGCTTGTTCAGGTTTAAACGGTTAAGGAGTCAATTGTGGCAGAGCATATTCTAGCAATCGATCATGGAACAACAGGTACAACTGCACTGGTAATGAAAGTTGAGGGTGGAGGGATTTCTATCCTGGCTCGCGGCTATGCAGAGTTTGCCCAGCATTTTCCGCAACCAGGGTGGGTTGAGCACGACTTAAACGAGATATGGGAATCGGTAGCTAAGGCAACTCGACAAAGTTTAGAAAAGGCCAATCTTAATGGCACAGAGTTAGCGGCAATTGGCATAACGAACCAACGGGAAACTACAGGCCTTTGGGATGGGGATAAGCCGGTCCACAATGCTATTGTGTGGCAGGATCGTAGAACAGCACCTGAGTGTGAGGCATTGCGCGCCGCAGGTCATTTGGAAGTCTTTCAAAGTCGCACAGGCTTAGTCTTGGATCCCTATTTCTCTGGAACGAAGGTGGCGTGGCTTTTGCGGGAGGAGCCGGAATTACGGTCAGCTGCGGAAAAAGGTTCTTTGCGTTTTGGTACTATGGACACCTGGCTTGTTTGGCGACTCAGCGGCGGTAAGACCCATGTGAGTGATGTGAGTAATGCATCGCGCACCCTGATGTTTGATATCCATAAACGGCAATGGGATGAGGAGCTTTGCTCGCTCTTGGGAGATATTCCAATGGGTATCCTTCCAGAGGTTAAGTCTTCGAGTGAAGTTTACGGTCATACCCAAGGTTTAGATTTTCTTCCCGATGGCATTCCTATCGCTGGGATGGCAGGCGACCAGCAGGCAGCTTTGTTTGGGCAAGCTTGTTTTACGCCCGGGATGGCAAAATGCACTTATGGAACCGGCGCCTTTGCTCTAATGAATACAGGAACGGTTGCGAAGAAGAGCGAGAATGGTTTGTTGACCACAATCGCTTGGCAACTTGGGGATGAGGTCTTTTACGCTCTTGAGGGAAGTACGTTTATTGCAGGAGCGGTTGTGCAATGGTTGCGAGATGGTTTGGAGTTTTTCAAGGATAGTCCGGAGGTCGAAGCTTTAGCAAAAAGTGTTGAGGATACGGGGGGAGTGGTGTTGGTGCCTGCTTTAACCGGACTAGGGGCTCCGCATTGGCGTCCGGATGCGCGTGGATTAATATCGGGCATCACCCGTGGGACAAATCGAGGTCATATTGCCAGAGCAGCATTGGAAGGGATTGCCTTTCAGGTTGCGGAGTTGCTTGAGGCGATGGCCAAAGACAGTGGTCAGAATCTCTCTCTATTGCGGGTTGATGGTGGGGCTTCCGCCAATGAGCTCCTTATGCAGTTTCAGGCGGATTTGCTCGGCATTGAAACCCATCGCCCAACGATTCTTGAGAGCACCGCTCTTGGCGCCGCATTTCTAGCGGGGCTTGGTGTGGGCTTGTTTTCCGATACTCAAGCAGTCAATGAGTCCTGGAGTCTGGACAGAACATTTTCCCGCGAAATGAGTCAGGAAAATGTCGATCGCAAAATGCAAGAGTGGCGTAACGCTGTCGGTTTGGCCTAAGGGCGAACCGTCATAATGTCACGGCTGTTCCAGGAACCAAAGACGCGATAAAAATCCAGGTTTTGATAGGATGCATTTGGCACCCAATGACCGGTTGTTTGCCATCGATAGGACAGGTTCGAATTTAGATTCGCTTCATCCACCGTGCTTGGATAGATGGGCAAACTAAAGTCCGTAATGTGTCCCGGTGAAACAGCAAGCCAGCGCAGGGTTTCACTCATGAAGGCCGGCTCCCACAGGGTGTGAAAATTTGCCACAGGAAAAACTTCGTTATTCACGCTAAAGCTAAAATCCATAGGAGAGCCTAGCATGGAAGTTGAGCCAAGAGGTGTTTTGGTGCCAAGGAAAGGCGTAAGGACCGCCGGTTCTTCAACATCAGTTAAACCACTCAAAAACACTTCGGAGCCGGGATAGGTGATTTGCTCTCCATAACCGACATAGACACCACCGATAATTGAAAACGAACCATTCAGATAACCGGGGAGCTCTTTAGGCATTTTAGTTGTTACAACAACAGGGTTCTCATTGGCGCCTGGCTCTTCAAGAATGTTGGCCATGGGATGAAGGCCGTAGTTGCCGAAATCGTACCAGATAAAAGCACTCTTGCGATTTGGTGTCCAAGGGCTCGAGCTGTTGAGAAGATGGGCCATAGGGGGCTCATCATAAACAATTTCCAGATCCCGGCTAAAGGGACGGTCAATCGTTATTTGGACATCCTCATAGGTCTCGCCGTATTGGATCAGAAGCGGATCGGAAAATCCCATCGCATGGGGGATGAAGATCGGATTCATCGGATCACTGTTGTCGAGTTGTCCGGCTAATGCGATGACAACCAGTTCACCAGCACGGGAGAACATCTGATACTCACCATGGTTGATGATGGTTGCGTTCGGCCCAGGATCCGGATTTGGCGTTGAGAAATTGATATAGGTTGTTTGCAATACAACGTAGTCGCTTCCAGTGTTGTATTGATCCTTTATACGATGCACGACGCCCTTGATAATGGCTGGCTCAGGGCCCGGTGGTGGTGAGCCGGAAGACATCGGCGGGATCGGCATGCAGAGCATGGTGAGATTGCGTGAGTTTGTTTCCAGCCAGGAAAAGGAGGCAAACACTTCCTGCTCGCTGGTATCCGGATTGAGGCCAATTTTGGTGGCGTGAACACTTTGCGCCCCGGCAACATCTGGTCCGGAAAGGGTAATCTGTCCCCGTTCATCGGTGAAGCCTTGAAACATAGTGCTGTTGTTGGAGCCCAGCATAACAAATGCATTTGTCATGCGACCACCGGTACCGCCGTCGAGGACAGTAATATTAACCGCACCATCGACTGGACCACCGGACGTCCAAAAGTCGCTGTTGAATGGGTCGAAATAACCAAAGACGCCTAATTCTGTGACGCCTACACCTTGAGTTTCCACTCGCACATCAATCCAGTCGGTGCTGCTGGGGGCCAAGCCGTAGTTTGGGGTTTTTAAGGTAATCAGGTTTTCACTGACGATTTCAATATCAGCAGGGTTGGCTTCCTGATCTGCAAAGTAGAGCTTTGTATCGCTACCAAAACCATTGCCCGTGATTTGTACATAGGTACCACCCGCAATAGCGCCTTCGTTGGGTTCAAGGATATCAAGTCGCAAATCAATATAGCGAAAGTTACATCCGTCAACCTGCTGACAGGGAGCTTGGCTGCCATCGTTGAGGATGACTTTGACTTCGACAGTACCTTCACTATCGGCAGGGGATGTACAGGAGATCATATGGTCGTCATAGACCGTACATTCTGCCTCCGTGTCGCCGAAGTAAACCGTAGCATCACCGCTTTCATCGCTAAAGCCGGAGCCGACAATATGGACTTCTCGTCCGCCGTCGATAAGCCCAGTGTCTGGACCTACATAAATAACCCGATCGCTTTCGTCGTTTGGATCATAAAAGACAAAACCATCTTCAAGGGTGTCGGTGCCGAACTCGTTTTCGACGACAATATCAACAGCACCTTCAGCGCTGTTTGCGGTATCGGTTGTTGTACCGGTGAGCGTGCTTTCTTCTGTATTATTTTCCGTATCAAGGGTTTCGTTGATGGTTAATTCAGATTCTTCAATAAACCCTTGGCCGTTTACAGTGACCTCTGTGCCCCCATTAGTGGGGCCGGCAAATGGAAAGACGCTGCTTACATTAACCGGTTCGTAGACACGTAAAATGGTTTCCAAGGTAGCGCTGCCATTGGTGTTGGTGACGGTGAGATCGTACCAGCCACGGGCCAATGCGGGAGCACTTACAACCAAGGAACTCAAGCTTGTGACTGTGGTTTCAACCGCAGGTCCATTCTCGCCAAATTGCACTTTGGTTCCATCGATGAAGCCGGTACCGCTTAAGGTTAATTTAGTGCCACCGATAGAAGGAATAACAACCGTACCGTTGTCGAGGCTAAGAGCTGAGTTTGTGCCACTTTGGTTGGCAACAAAGAGATCAACTTCTTCAAGAGTAACCTCTTCAAAAAATTCAAAGCCGTCTTCAAGGACACCGAACTCACTTTCACTTTTGGCTACAAAGACGTGGGCTCGGCCAATAGGGTGGGCGGGAGTTTGGCATTTGATTTTTGTTTCGCTGACGATTTCAACGGTTCCAGCTTCAACTTCTGTGTTGTTGAAAAAGATACGAACACCTTCGCTGAATCCTAAGCCGACAATTTCAACTTCTTCTTCGCCAGTGGTTAAGCCGCGACCCGGTTGTACGGAGTTGACGACGATTTCACTTTGCGTGGCGGGAGCAGTTTCGTCTTCCGTAGGTTGTCCACCAGGGGCAGCAACGCGTTCACGTTCCTGCACTTCTTCTTCAATTTTATCCTTAAAATATTCGTCTACGAGCGCGCAAGAACTACCTAATAACGGTAGGATAACTGCGTTGCATAAAACGTAAACGAAGGTCCGGCTAAGCTTTCCGGGCATATTTACCTCCGAGGGGCGATCTACATTTCAGCACAATTGATTACTGAGTATCGTCGCCTGTAGTCAATAGTAGCGGGAAAATAAGGGTTTTGCCTAGCTTTATGTACATTTTTGATCATTTTTGGCTTGTGGCTTGAATGGTGCCCTGATCCGGCATAAGAGGGCAGCATGGCGACCCCCAGATATATCGCGATTGCAGGCAATATTGGCTGCGGTAAAAGTTCTCTGGTGGATTTCATTTGCCGGACATACAAGGTGGAGCCGTTTTTCGAACCGAACGCAACAAACCCCTATCTTGTTGATTTTTATAAGGATATGCGCAAATGGGCGTTCCATTCGCAACTTTATTTCTTAACCCATAAGTTTGCTATTCATCAGGATCTGGAAAAAGCTCGGGGTCGTCGGACTGTGGTTCAGGATAGGACGATTTTTGAGGATGCTGAAGTCTTTGCCGCCTATATGCAGCGCCGCGGTTTTATCAAGAAGCGAGATTGGGGGGTGTATCAGGATCTTTATCAAACCATCTGTGATTCCCTGAGTCCGCCGGATATTATGATCTATTTGCGGGCGCCGGTGCGCACCATACGTCAGCGTATACGTCTGCGTGGTCGACCCGAGGAGCAGCAGATCCCTCTGAGTTATTTACGAACCCTGAACAAGCTCTACGAAGAATGGTTTGCAGGTTATAAGAAGGCCAAGAAATCTCCTGCGATTGTTATAGACACAGAGAAACTCGACTATATGACTGATCTGGTTGATCGACTCGATGTGCGAAAAACCATCGAAAAATATCTTTAAGCTTAATTCAGCTCGAGATCGATTGCTTTTTCAAACTCAATACCTTTTTTGCTTACTTTAGAGCGGAAGCAAAGCAGCTCTACTCCGCGAGCGGAGGCGTCCCGTAGGGCTTCTGCAAAATCAGGATCAATGTCGTCGGCAGGTTTAAAGCCGCGAACATCTCCCCGTTGGGCAAGGAATATAACCATAGCGCGATGGCCTTCACGCACAATATTGGCCAGCTCGTTGAGGTGTTTTGTGCCTCGTTCAGTTTTGGAGTCTGGAAAATAAGCGACATTTTCTCGTGCCATGGAGACATTCTTTACTTCAACGTAGCATGAGCGCAGCCCGTTGCCTTCAAGAAGAATATCGATTCGACTGTTCTTGCCGTAGGGGACTTCACGACGCATGGTGGCGTATCCGGCGACTTCTGGAATTTTGCCCTTCATGATCGCTTCGGCGACGATGGCGTTGGGACGTCCGGTGTGGACACCAATGGGGGTACGGCCATTATAGACTATTTCGAGTTGGTGCTTAAATTTGCGTTTTGGATTGCTCTGCAGGGAGAGCAGTACTTTCGAGCCGGGCTCGGAGCAGCCGAGCATGGAGCCTGGATTGGCGCAGTGCGCAGTAATCTCTTCACCGCTCTCAAGAACCACATCGGCTAAAAAGCGCTTGTAGCGACGAACCAATGTGCCTTCGATCAGATTTTGGTCAAATTTCACGATCTTAATCTCCTTCCGGCAGAGAATGCCCTGCACCGTCTCATTTAAACGGGGGAAAGCAAAATAAACACGATTCGTCAAGAATCTAAGGATTTTTTTGTGCCTTCGATTGACCCGGGTCCTACATGGGGCTACACTAGCCATAATGCGGTTTAGAGCGTCATATATTCCAGTGCTGGCCCTTACTTTATTGGCGGGAAGCGCCGTTTATGCTCAGGAGGCAGAGCCGACCGGTGATGCAGGGGTGCCTTTGGCGGATCAGGCGAAATTTGCTGAAGTTGAAGGGATTTCTCGAGGGGATATGCAGACTCGCGGGCAAAAGGCGCTTCAGGAGATGCTCGGCTGGCAGCAGAATTTGGCTCAGCGTCTGGGCCAAGCCCGTGAGCAACAGAATATGGTGCTCACCAATTGTATTAATCCGATCTTAACGAGCGTGAAGGCTTTATTGGCGGTCGCAAATCAGGCGTTGCCGATGATTGCCTCCGAAGGCTTATCCAATGCTGCCCATGAGTATGGTAAGGTTGTTATGGCCCGTGATAGGGCACAAAAGCAGTACCAAAAGAGCGAGTCATGCGTTGGCGACGTTGAAGTACTTGAAGGGGACGAGGGCACGAGTCTTGAAGTAAGCATCGAAAGTGACGATGAGGAAATCGTTGGTGAAGACTTTAATACGGATGCGGCTGACCAGCAGGCGACCGAAACCGGCGCGGGTGCGGGTACGGATGAGTGGATGAACGAGATCAATACAGAAGTTCAGCGTCCACCACCGGCAAGCAATTTTATGTAATTTCTCCTTTTCAAAGTGTCTACAGCAGCTTACCATTTTCCCTAAAGATGAATTTTTTTCAGCATCTAACGTCGAAGCTTTGTACACCGCTTTCTTGAGGTCCCCCTTAATTATTGATGAGGCTAAATGAAGGTTATATTTCTATTCACGTTTTTATGGTCAGCCCAGGCTTTTGGCGCGGCTGTAAGTGGGCCTAAGGTCAGCCCAATCCGCACTCCACCAGGGCTTGCATCCTGCAAAGAAGGTGCGCTGAGCGGAGAGCTTTTGCGCCAGCCGATTGGGGAGAGTATTCGCTACTTTTTGGATGTGAATGGGCTTTCGGTGGGGAAGGTCGACTTTAAGATTGAGGCGAAAGGGGCATACGAGGGTGACTCGGTGATTGAATACAGAAGCTTATTTCAGCTTGATAGCCTTTTGGATGTCATGCTGCCGATGTCGGGGCAAGCAGCGTCTTTGGTGCCGAAAAATGGAAGTTCACCACGCATGGCGATGAACCGCTATTCTTTAGGAAAAAATAATTACGATGAACGTATTGAGGTTGATAAGAGCGGCAAGGTCGTTCTTTCGAAGCGGTCAAAAAATGAAAAGACCCGCCAGCTGCAGCGAACTTTTGATTTTCCTGTGCAGGACTTTTTAAGCGCATTCTACGCTTTTCGATTGCAGGCGAAAAAAGATGGCAGCGGGTGTACTCATATTTATGCTAATCAGCGGACCTATACGGTTTGGTTTTATGCTGCCGGCGAAGAAGAAGTGAAAACACCGGTTGGCAAGCGTAAGGCTGATAAGTACCGGGTGGAGTTTGGTTCAGAGCGCTCAAAAAAAATGCGACGAGGCCATATTTGGGTATCCCAGGATGGCAATTATTTACCCTATAAGGCCGAAATTTTAGGTGAGCGCCATATTGAAGCGCGCGTTCATCTTTATCATTTTCCCCGTCAGTAGTTCTTGTTATGGGTTGTATGCCCAATGAAGAAAAATATTTTGAAAGCTTTAGTGTGCTTGGGATTGCTGGCTACGGCTTTAAGCTTTATCCCGGTTGATGAGGGTTTTCTTCGCGAAAAAAATATTCAGGCGAAGTGGTTGAGCATCATGCCTGCCGCATTTGTTGTGGCTTTAGCGGTGGCAACACGGCGGATTATTCCAGCGCTCCTTGTTGGCGTTGTTTTGGCCGCCTGTCTTGCTGCCGGCCCTAATCCGCTGGATATTTTACATCGTCTCTTTGCTGTTTATTTGGCCAAGATCATCATGAGTCCATTTAACTGGGCAATTCTTACCTTTACCACCGCCCTTATAGGGTTGGTGGCTGTTGCCTCTCGTTCCGGTGGCACAGGGGCGATAGTTGCTTTGCTCTTGCGCTTTGCCCGTGGCTTAAGAGGCACACGGGTGGTGACTGTACTGATGGGGTTGGCGGTATTTTTCGATGATTATGCAAATATGGCCATTGTTGGTCCGACTCTGCGCCCGGTTTTTGATCGGGTCGGCTTGAGCAGGGAAAAGCTTGCTTATCTAATTGATTCAACAGCTGCCCCAATTGCGGGCTTGGCCATTATTTCGACCTGGGTTGGAGCGGAGGTTGGCTATTTGCAAAATGCGGCGGCAGCGGTTGGTGTGGAGGTTTCCGGTTACAGCTTGTTTCTTTCCGCTTTGCCCTACCGCTTCTATTGTATTTTCGCTTTGTGCTTGGTGTTTTTTGTTGCCTGGAGCGGTCGGGATTTCAAGGCGATGCGGGTTGCAGAGCAACGTGCGCGGATAAATATAAGCAAACAAATTCAAGATGGAGAGAAAGAGAATATTGAGGAGCAACCAAGTCCAACGATGGCACGCTTTGCTCTCTTGCCTTTGGCTTTTGTTTTTTCTGCCATACTGGGGTCGGTTTATTTTTTTGGCGCTGCTGATGGAAGCGGTTTTTCTGGAGCCTTTTCTTTGAGTGTTTGGCAACAAGCCTTTGCAAGGATGGGAACGCTTCTGCACGGAAATGCCTTAAGCTACGTTTTTGCATCATCCGCCCTAATAGGTTCGGTATTGGCGATTGTTCTGCCGTGTAAGCATGGCCAGATGAGTTTGGGGGATGGCATGCGTGCTTGGGTGTCCGGGGTTAAGGCCATTCCGCCGGCCTTAGCTATTCTCGTCTTGGCTTGGGCTTTAGCCCATGGCGCTGAGGAATTGGGAACAGCCACTTATTTGGTTGCTTTGCTTAAGGGTAAGCTGCCTGAATTATGGTTGCCTCTGCTTGTCTTTTTGAGTGCTGCTGCGGTTGCCTTTTCCACCGGCACCTCTTGGGGGACCATGGCTTTGTTGATCCCAAGTGCGGTGGAATTGGCCTATCAAATGGGGGGAGAGACGGCGATGCTGGTGGCGATGGCAGCGGTTCTCGACGGTGCCATCTTTGGCGATCATTGCTCGCCGATTTCAGATACGACAATCTTGTCTTCGATTTGTTCTGGCAGTGATCATGTTGAACACGTGCGCACCCAGCTACCCTATGCTCTTTTGGGATTTCTCGCCGCCGCAGGTGCAGGTTATGGCCTTGGAGTTATCGCCGGACTACCCTTGATGATTGCTTATGGCGCAGGAATAGGGATGATGCTCGCAGGCCTGATTTTTGTGGCAAGGCCGCTGGCTGAGGGAGAAAAAAACTAGATGGCTTTTTGGCCGCGCATTTGGTCGATCAAATTGCTGTATTCGATTTCCCATTCGGCGGTGCCTTCGCGAAGGTTTTTAAGTCGCCCACGGACCTCACGATCGAGTTCTTCATCTACTCCCAAGTATTTACCCAGGGAAAGAGAAATCATCTTATTGAGTTCATGATCTTCAGCAAAGATTTCCTCGATATTTTCTGAGTTAAAAAGAGCCCCGAGAACCTGCTCCAGGATGAACTCCTGCGCGCCTGTGTCGATGATGAGTTTGCGATTAGAAGCCAGGGAGCGTTTGACTTTGCCGTACATGTCCTGGCCAAAGCCATGACGTATCAGCGCCTCTTTCGTGTCGTTGTTTAACTGTTCGACATTATTAAGGTATTCAACAAAAACACCAGCAATATCCAGCTCCGCTTCGTCCCTGCGTCCATCGGTAATTTCGATGGCTTTATTCACTAAAAGCGAGCGCAAGATATCCTTGGCTATTTTAGGTATCACTCGTCGATATATCTTCATGATGGCGCCTGCCTCCTAGCTTCAGTCCATAACGGCGCAAGCTGGAGCCTGTCAAGCAATTATTGTGCCGAAATGTGAGAATTGCCTTAGAGGAGATTGGTGGCCAATTCCGCCAGCTCCGAACGCTCCCCTTTAAGCAGACTGATATGGCCCGCAATGCGCTCGTTGCGGAACTTATTGACTGCATGGACCAGGCCGTTGTTGGTCGAATCCACATAGGGGTTATCAATCTGATAGGGGTCGCCCGTAAGGATAATCTTGGTATTGTCCCCCGCTCGGGAAATGATCGTTTTGACCTCGTGTGGGGTGAGATTCTGGGCTTCGTCAACAACCAGAAATTGGTTAGGAATGCTGCGACCCCGGATATAGGTCAAGGGCTCGATTTCCATGATGCCCAAATCGATAAGCTCCTGATGGCCAGGTGACCGCCGCCGGTCACTCTTAGAGAGGCTTAACAAAAATTCAACGTTATCGTAGATGGGTTGCATCCAGGGGCTTAATTTTTCATCCACATCACCTGGCAAATAACCAATGTCGCGGCCCAAAGGAAAGACAGGGCGGGAGATCAGTAACTTTTGATAGATGCCTTCCTCCGTAACTTTCTGCAGACCCGCAGCGATGGCCAGGAGGGTTTTTCCGGTTCCAGCTTTGCCGACCAGCGTGATCAATTTGACCGTATCGTTCAGGAGAATATCCATGGCGAAGGTCTGCTCACGATTCCGCGGACGGATACCCCAAACATGATCCTGGAGATGACATAAGGGTTCAACCTGTTGATCGTCGACATTGATCTTCCCTAAGGCGGTATGGGAACTGTTACCAACGTCCTTGAGGTAGGCAAATTGATTTGGAAAGTAATAGGGATCTTCGAGTTTGTATTTACCGCTTTGGTAATAGCTATCAATTTCATCCCCACCAATTTCTAATTCTGTGATTCCGGAATAAAGTTCATCAAGGTCGGTTTGAGCGGAGTCAAAGTCTTCTACGGTGAGCCCGATAGAGTCGGCTCTGATGCGCAGATTGATATCTTTTGTGACGAAAATAATTTCCCGATCCGTATTTTCTCTCTGGCACTCAAGAGCAGTGGCGAGAATACGATTATCAATTGTATGTGAATTACGGTATTCAGCTGGCAATTCGGTTTTGGTGATGGCAACGCGAAGTGAGCCACCGCCATTAAGAGTTACACCAACTGTAAGCTTTGCCTCTTGCCGAAGTTCGTCGAGATAGCGCACAACTTCACGCGCGTTACGCCCCAATTCACTTTGGTCTTTTTTAAATGTATCAATTTCTTCGATAACATAGATTGGAATGACAACTTCATTGTCATGGAACGAAAATATCGCACGGGGATCGTGCAGGAGAACGTTGGTATCCAAAACAAAAGTTTTCATAAAACTCCAATCTGCATTGTTGTTACGATTAAGCTCATGATTTCTGTCGCTCCTTCATATTACCATAGAGAACGCTTTGATTGCGTCCCTGGAATTTTGCTTTGTACAAGGCTTGATCCGCCGCATCGATAATCTGTGCCTTTGCAGATGCGTCATGGGGATAAGTGGCCACACCCAAGGATACGGTGCAGTTAAACAAGCCATTCTCACAGTGAAATGGCTCTTTGGCGATTGCTTCCCGAATTCTTTCCGCGATGTGGTGGGCACCAGCAGTATCTGTTTCTTCCATCAGAACAGCAAATTCTTCTCCGCCATAGCGGGCAACCACATCGGTTTTCCGAGCGTTTTCTTCGAGGATCCGAGCGACTCGTTTAAGTACCCGGTCGCCAACAGGGTGTCCGTAGGTGTCGTTAATCGTTTTAAAGTGATCAATGTCCGTAAGTAATAGCGAAACTTTACGTCCAAACCTTTCGGCGCGGCCAAGTGCTGCATCAAATATGCCCTGGAAGTAGCGATGGTTGTTCAGCCCTGTGAGACCATCAGTGGTGGCCATACGTTGCATACGTTCATACATCTGGGCGTTAGCAATGGCACTTGCGGCATGATCAGCAATGACACGAACCATTTCCAAAAGGTCAAGGGTTAAGAAATCTTCTGATTTGCTGCCAAGAACAAGGGCTCCAACCCCTGCGTTTTTCCAGAGCAGTGGTAGAACCTTGACTCCCGCCAAGTCTATTTTGAGCTCAGGGGAGAAAATCGGCTGACTGGTAGAGCGGGCCGTTCCGTGTGGAAGTGGGTGTTTGGCTTTAATCGCCGCACCGGCGAGACCTAATTCTGTTGGATAGCTTTCGCCAATGAGTTCTTCCGCATTCGGGTTTCCCTTCCATCGAACTGCTGCGATGCGAATATTTTCATCCTGTTCTTCAAGTAGTGCCAAAGAAGCGAAATCTGGATCAACAAGACGCTCGATGGCGCGTATGGTTACGTTGGCCACATCTTCGACTGTAAGAGTGCTGTTGAATTCCCGACTTGCCTGGTAAAAGCGTTCCTTCTGGAATTTTTCTTGATCCATAGAGCTGAAGATCCGCTCTACCTGCACCGCCCGCATGATTTCTTCGGCGATGGTTTTCATGATGGCCACATCACTTTCATCAAAGGGCGCGTTGTTTTTTCGATCGGCGACAAGGACACCGCGAAGGTGTTGTCCTTCCTCCACCGGCACTCCTACAAAATCGGTGATGGCTTCGGGACGAGAGTAATAAACAACTCCAGGATGACCATTCTTCAGATTTGTTAAGAGTAACGGCTCTCTGCGTTTGATAATCGCACCAATGAATCCCTCACCAGCTGCAATGGCTTTTTCGCTGACATGATCTGCGGAAGAGCGCAGCTCTTTAACTTTTAGAAAACGGTCACTGGCGTCCATCCAAAGTAGCGCCACTGTATAGGGTTGTAGGGCTCGTTCAGCCACCGCGAGTACATTATAGAGCGATTCATGAATGGCTTGTAAGGAAGAGACAGTGCGTCGCCGCTTCAGGTCCTCGCGACTTAAGTCACGACTTTCTAAGCTTAAAGCTGATGTGAGACGAAAGTCCTGCGCTTCTGAATTGAGTTCCTGAATATGGTTTGAAATCTCACTGAGCATTTGACTTTTACGGGAGGCCACCTCTGTGCGTAGAAAAATATGATAGAGAAAGGCAAAGAGGAGAGTAAAGGATGTGTGAGAGAGGAAAAGTTTAAGTCCGCCAACCTCCGGCTGTAAGTAAATGATTCCCGCCTCAGTTAAGACAATAAGGCCAATAAAGTAGAGCGACATGGGCAAGGTGTGAAAGGCCACCAGAAAGGCAACAAGGGCGTAGAGCAAAGGATAAAACAGAGCCGTTGGACCACCACTCATTTCGATAAGGACAAAGGCTGCGGCAACAAAGAGTGTGCCGAGTTCGAGGTTTGACCAAAGAAGAATGTTTTTGGGAGCCCGGTTGGACCGACCAAATCGCTCAAAGAGTCGAACGACCAAGAGAGCACTCAATCCACCGAGTGCAATAATTTGTAAGGCGGAGCCGTCACCACTGTTTCTAAACGTGCCGATGACACACAACGCCAAAGCAATAAATGCAATGATAAATCCGGCCGCAGAACGTAGTGTCCATAAAAGACCATAAGAGACCCATCGTACAATGAGCTGCGTTTGTTCTTGCGTCAATATTCGCGGGCGTCGCGCACTGCCCGTCGGCATTCGACCATTCACAATATTTGTCATCCTACAGGCACGCCGACAAAACAAGTAAGAAGAATATTTCAATGACGGAACTTTGTGTCGCCTCAAAGTCGCTGATTCTTGTCAAATTTTTTACAAACATTTTTTTGAACCCTTATTTTAAAGGGCCAACGGGTTTTGCGTTGACAGGAACTTTTGCATTCGAGTTCAAAGGCGAGGTTTGAAACGTACTTTTTAAATTCCAGAAGTGGTTGATCCGATCTTTGCTACTTGGTGCTTTACTTTGCGAGCAAAAACTGTTCATAAGCGACCATGAAAAATTTTATATCGACCATAATTTTTGTTAGTGCTTTTTCACTGAACGCCTTTGCGCAGGCCCCTGCAATGGGTGGTGGCGGGATGGCTCCACCTCCACAGGTTGAATTAACCAAGGAAAAGATTAAGCGACTTCTAGGTGTTTTGCCGAAGATAGCTAAAGAGAGTGCGGCCATGCAAAAGGCAGCCAATGAGCTTCTTTTACGCGACCCTACCCTCGCCCAGGCACAGATGGAAAAAGTGAAGGCTCTCTTCGCAAAATACGGATACTCTTTCGAGGGCTTCTCTGCTGAAATGTCAGCTTTGATGGCAGCCTACTGGGTCCTTAATCCTAAGGCCTATGAGAACGAGTTATCGCCGGAGAACAACCCTGAGTATCAACGACTGATGAACGATCCAAATATACCAGCGGAGCAAAAGCAAATGATGGCGGCGCAGTTTAAGATGCTTCAGGAAAACAAAGGAGCCTTTCTTGAGCAATTGGGTGCCATGGTTTCTGAGTCGAATCGTCGGGCCGTAAAGCCTTTTCTTAAGGATATTGAGAAGTTGATGAAGTCTCTCTCGAAGGAAAGCCAGCTCTGGTAAAAACCACAATAAAACAAACACTTAGTTGTTGACACATTGCGTCATAGAGGTTAGATTGGTTTTGACACGTCGCGTCAAATTGTTTGAACGTGGGTGATTTTTTGAAAATGAGGGTTGTGATGAAAGAGAAAACACAAGAATTTAAGAAACAATTCAATGACTTATGGAAGCAGACCATGACACAGTTGGACGATATCAAGGATGTTGTGCTGCGTTCGACGGATAAATTGGAAAAGTTTGATTTGGAAATGGAACGACTACGTCTTGAGCGAGATAAGCTTCTCAAGCACTTAGGCGAGCAGACTCTACGCTGGTTAGAGCAATCAAAAGATCTGCCTATTCCACCTATGGTGCGTCGTACCCTGGATCGGCTCAATGAGGTTGCTGAAGGTCTGACCGTAAAGCCTAAAAAGGCCAAAAAGAAGGCTCCAGCGAAGAAAAAGACTGCGAAGAAAGCGGCGAGCAAAAAAGCTCCAGCGAAGAAAAAGACCGCAAAGAAGAGCACCAAAAAGACTGCGAAGAAGACAACGAAGAAAAAAACCACTAAAAAAACGGTTGCCAAAAAATCCTCCGCAGCATAAGGCAACGACCAATTCTGGTGTGGGGCTGTAGCTCAGCTGGGAGAGCGCATGAATGGCATTCATGAGGTCGACGGTTCGATCCCGTTCAGCTCCACCAATCTTCTTATCTCAAAACAGTAGAATTAGATTATAGCACTCCTAAGGCAGTGATCTCTGAGCCTCCCACTAGACCAGGCAAAGCCACTTTTCCTGTGGGCTACAGGTTCCATTTAATAATTCCAATATTGTCGTCCAAAAGTGGATTAGTGCAATTATCAAAGGGGCTTAAGACCCTTTAAGGCTTTTGGCACTGGTTTTGCTCTATGCCTTTCAATGGTGCTCTCGTGAGCCCGGAAAGGAATAGGGTATGAAAAAGTTGTTATGGTGTAGTGTTGTACTTTTGTCTGGAGTTCATTTGGCTTGCTCATCTGTTGCGGATTTGGGGCTTTTGGGTGAAGAGAGTTCAGCTGCTCGCGAAGATCTTAAGGTAAGAGGCTTGGCCTCTAAGAGCTGCTCAGCTCCACAAAATCGCCAGCAGCCACGGCAGCTTAATATTCGGTCTATGGATTGTCAGGCTTCTGCTCTGCATGAAGAAGTGGTCGATTTGAATTTGGCTGGGCAGGGCGCTGCTTTTGCTAATCTTTTTCGTTCCGTAAATTTGGATGCGGGCAAAAAAATGCTCATGGGTGATGAGGATTTTGAGCGCCTTGAACGCCTGATGTGTCCTGACCCGGCAGAGTGCAGCCCTGGCCCGGTACGTTATTGGGATAAGGCTCAGTTTGGTCGCTTTGCATTGGAGCAGCCCCTGTCTAACAGGTGGGTACTCGAAGAGCTTTTAGTGCGAAATTTTCCGGTGCAATGGACCTTGTTTGGCACACCAGCTTTCATTTCCAACTCCTGTGGTGGTTGCGTTGTTGAAACACCACAGAGGGATGTGCATGTGCTGCGGGAACTGGAAATTGCTGCAGACGATCCGCGCAATCCAACAGGGCAGAATGTGGGTTGTCGTTGCGATAACGATGCATGGTTTTTTGACGTGCCAGGCCAAAGCTCCGCCGATGCACTGACTTGGTTACTATATCTTGAAGATATGTTGAATGACGCTCTCACAATTTTTCCAGAGGGTTCGGATTTTCGTCTTGGGCTTTGGAATGAGCCGGATGGATTGCATTGGAATGGGAACCAGCGACAATTTGCGCAGATGTGGTGCACTTCTTTGGAGCATTTGGCAGGAGTGCTTGCTGCACAGGGACGTCAAGATGTACTGCTGGGGGGGCCGGATGTTTCCTCCTGGGCAGGTTCGATTCAAAATGATCCGGAGCCCCTACTTGAGGAACTTCTGAATCGCTGCGCTGAAGTGGTGGATTATATGACCTACCATCACTATTCTGAACCGGGCCGGTATATGTTTGAAAACTCCGTGCCGGTTGTAAGGGAATGGGCAGGTAAAGAGATCCCAGTAGATGTTGGCGAATATGCGAGCAGCTTAGGGCATGGGGCGGCAGACGTAAGTCCATGTGACGGCAGCGCGATTGCAACTGTCCCAGGGGAAGTGCCTATACCAATGGGCCAGGATGAGTCCTCTATTTTGTGTGACCATAGGGGAGCAACAAAAGATGTGGCCATGGCGATTTCGATGGCAGAGCAAGATCACGGGCGCCTCTATCGTTTTGAAGTTTGGGATTGGGGCACCAGCGATATGTTGACCTCTCGAATGGGGCTCTTGACCGACAACAGTTTACCGAAACCGGCGGCCACATCATTTTGGATGCTTTCTCACCTGCAGGGAGAGCGGCTCAAGGTTCATAATGAGTTCTCAGGCGCCCATCCTTATCACCTTGCGGCAGCCCGGAGCGGTGATGAGATCTTTATTGTTATTGCGGCGCAGAACCGAAGCGTCACCGAGCAGTTTGTTCGAGGTTTATTAGAGCAAGGATATGTTTATTCTGATGATGTGGCGCCACTTATGGGCACCTGCAATGGAATGAACGAAGCGCTTAGTGATGAGGAAAAGATTGTCGCCGCAATTCGCGCTGAACTAAGTGCGGATGAGTTGCGCTTGCGCTGCCCAGATCTTGATGACGGGACGGCAATGGCCATGACGCAAGCGTTGGATTATGCGCGCCCGAGAGTAGGGCAGGTGGGTAAGAGCTTTACTTTGAATTTAAATGTTCCCGGTTGGCGAGGTGAGGTGGAGCGTTTGAGGGTTGATGCCTACCATAACACTTTTGCGGAAACCCATCGTCGCTGGTCAACGGATATGTTAAATCATGTGGATTTTAATTTTGCCGCAGCGGAGGAAGCGCTTTGGGATTATATGCGTGAGCCTTTGGATCTGCTCAGGGCAGATGATGGTCTGCAATTGGAGATTCTTCCTGATTCGGTGACTCTGCTGCGTGGAACCATTGAATAGTATCTTTTATAAGTTGACGCGGCCCGAGAGCTCACCGCTCTGGTGTAGGGCATTGAGTTCATCAAAGCCGCCAACAAAGTCATCACCGATAAAGATCATGGGCACCGTGAACCAGGAATGGGCTTTCATCAACTCCGCCGCATCATTTTGTGGATCGGCGGCATCAATATTTTGATATTCGAGTCCCAGTCGACTTAAGAGCGCTTTTGCCATATCGCAGTAGGCGCAAATGGCTGTTGAGTAAATTCGGATAGGCTTTTGCTTTGGATTCATTGCAAGGTGTTGTAGCGCGATTGAAGGACTATGAAAAGTCTTATTCAATCCTTGACTATTGGATTGCTTTGCGTTTCCCTTCGAGCAGAGAAAAATATGGTCAGAATCCGATTAGAAATTTGATATGATGATTTTTTCAGCACAACGAACGAAGCTACGGACCAATTCCGTGAAACATTCTTGAATTCGGCACTCTAAAGGAGTTAGGGGATGCAAAGCACCATTCAGAGTACAAGCATTGTCGTTATTTTAGGCTTAGGGTTCCTGTTCTTCTCCATCTCGGGCTGTGATCAGGTTTCAACCTTATGCAAAGGTGTAACTTGTGAGGGATTGCGCGTGTGCGATCTGGATACGGGTGCTTGTGTGGTGCCTGATGATTTAAAGTGCGTCTCCGATGGTGATTGTGCGGTCTTAGAAAAATGTTCTGATGGCGCTTGCGTATCAAAGTGTGCGGATGTCACTTGCGATACGGCCAAGGGGCAAGTTTGTGACCCTATGACAGGGCTTTGTTCGACCGCCAACTCCTGTGAAGAAGATGAAGACTGTAAGGAGGGCAAGATTTGTGAGGGGGAGGAATGTGTTGGCGACCGCTACGGGGCCTGTGGAAGCAAGGAGCCCTGCGCCGAAGGTCTGAACTGTATGTCCACCTATCTTGGCGAGGTGTGTCTGGTGGCCTGTGAGGATAATGACCCTTGTATGGATTTCGAGACCTGTCTTGGAGATGATGTGGGACTCTGGGGAGCAGGCATTAAGAACCACTGCTTTCTTAATTTGTGTCGACCAGGCGGAGACATCTACGGTATTTTTCAGGATACGGAATATTTGGGAGAATGTGTGAGTGGCACTCAGACCGATGCGACCTGTGTAGGGCCAATTCCTTTCGAAGGAGGGGACGAGGGTGGATTTTGTATTGCCAAGGGAAATCTTGAAGTTGGGGATATCTGCTACGCTGCAACGCAGGGCGAGCCGGAAAAGCGTTGTGGAGAAGGCGGATGCGTTGGACTTGAGGACGATGGGATAGGCATTTGTTTGGCCTATTGCACCCTTTTTGACGATGAAAGCTGTGAGTCTATCGATTCAGATCCAACCGCTTGTTACGGGTTTTTTGGAACAAATGGCTATTGCGTTGGACAGGTGGAGGAGCCGGCAGAAAACGGTGAGGCCTGTACGATTGATTTAGAGGCCATGACCTGTGTGGAAGATTATGCCTGCACGGAAGATGATGTGTGTGTGCCCTTTTGTGATGATCGGGCGGAGACTGGTGAGGCAGGCGCCTGTGAAAATGGTGATTGCTTCGTTTATGGGCCGGACGAAAACCCCTACCTCGGTATCTGTGTGGCGTCTGAATAGTTTTCTCCATACCTTAAAAAAAATCTTGCCTTGTTCTACAAAGAAATTTATCGTCCAGCAGATTTTGCGGCGAAGCGCAAAATGAATTGGGAGTAAGCAAATGTCTTATCGACTTTGAGAATTTAATAAAGACCGGCGGGTTCGGTCTGGACTAACGGCATAATACTCCCGAAACTCTTCTTCGGTGGGTAGGTTGTCACTGGAGGAGAAAAACATGTCAAAACATATGGAACTTCTAAAGCCTATTCTGGCTGAAGTTATTGAGCCACAGGCACAAATTGTTGATGCCAAGGCAGCTTTTCCTGAAAAAGCAATGCAAGCATTGGCTGATGCGGGGCTTTTAGGGCTCATAAGTGCAACGGAAGTTGGCGGCCTCGGAGAGGGACCAAGGGCTGCGGTGGAAGTTGTTGAAGCGATTGCTCAACACTGTGCAACCACCGCCATGGTCACCACCATGCACTACAGTGCAGCAGCAGTGATAGAGGCACACGGCACAACCGATGAGCGAAAGAAAACCGCCAGCGGTGAACATTTAACAACATTAGCTTTCTCAGAGGCGGGTTCCCGTTCGCATTTTTGGGCGCCGGTCAGTACTGCCAAGCGGGTTGAAGGTGGTATTGCGCTGGATGCACAAAAGAGCTGGATTACATCCAATAACTATGCATCGACCTATGTCTGGTCGAGTCGGCCGGTGGATTCGGAAGAGGCAAGCACCATTTGGCTTGTTCCTCGCCAAACTGCGAACATTAAACCGGCGGATGGTTTTGATGGTCTTGGGTTGCGGGGCAATGATTCCGGACCGTGTCTTAGTGAAAATGCCATTATCCCGGAAGAGAACCGCTTGGGCGAAGATGGGGCCGGTTTCGGTATCATGATGGAAATCGTTTTGCCATACTTTAGTGTGATGAACGCTGCTTGCTCACTTGGTTTGATGGAGGGGGCAACTCAACGCGCTTGCACTCATGCTTCAGGAGCACGCTATGCCCATATTGACAATAGCCTGGCGGACTTGCCGACCATACGAAACTATTTAGCGCGTATGCGTTGTAAGACCGATATGGCCAGGACCCTGCTCTACGATACGGTGAGTGCCATGGAGACCGGACGCGAAGACACAATGCTTCGGGTCTTAGAGTCGAAAGCTGCTTGCAACGAGGCAGCCACTGAAGTTACGGATTTGGCGATGCGTGTTTGTGGCGGAGCCGCATTCCGCAGAGATGTTGGCGTAGAACGTTATTTCCGCGATGCGCGGGCCGGAACTGTCATGGCACCGACAACGGACGTGCTCTATGATTTTATTGGCAAAGCCATTTGTGGCATGGAACTTTTTTAGGAGAATTTAAAATGTCTAAAGATACTTTTTTACTGGGTGCGGTTGCTTACGATCCGAAAGTTGTCACCATATGGGACGGCTTTCGTGAATGGTTGGCGACCCATGATTTTGATTTCGACTACGTGCTTTTTTCAAATTATGAGCGCCAGGTCGAAGCCCATTTTCAAAACGCTTTTCATGTGGCTTGGAACTCGCCATTGGCGTGGATTCAAACCGAACGGATTGCTCAGGCTAAGGGATTAAAGGCCACAGGGTTTTGTATGCGTGATACGGATCAGGATTTGACCTCTGTAATTGTTACGCGTGCTGATTCCGGGATTGAAAATCTGCGTGATCTTAAAGGCAAGACTGTTGCAGTAGGCGCAGCTGATTCGCCACAGGCTACTTTGATTCCATTGAATCATTTAGCTCAACATGAGCTGGAGCCGGACCAAGACTTTGAGGTTAAATATTTCGACGTCCTCGTTGGTAAGCATGGAGATCATATTGGAGGTGAACGGGATGCGGCAAAAGCGCTGATTAACGGTGAAGTGGACGCGGCCTGCATGATTGACGGCAACCATTTGCTTTTTGGCCAGGAAGGGACTCTTCCGGCAGGTTCCACAAAGATTTTAGGCAGGACCGAGGCCTATGATCACTGTATCTTTACGATGCTGGATAATGCGCCGATGGATCAAGTGGAGCGCTTCAACAGTCTGCTTTTGAGTATGTCCTATGACGACGCTACAGTGCGGCATTTGCTTGACCTTGAAGGCCTAAAAGCTTGGCGCCAAGGGCGCACCCATGGCTTCGCTCAGTTGAATGCGGCCTGCGACCGTTTTGGCTCAATCCAGAATTTTGTGGAGCGTGTCGCTTAATGCAGGAGCGTCTTGATTTAAAAGAACTCGGTCTTGAGCGCGGTGGGCATATTTTGCTTAAGCGTGCTCTCGAGCACATTTCTGTTGGAGAGCCTCTCGAGGTGTGTGGCAGCGATCCGATGTTGTCTATGCATTTGGAGGTTTGGGCACGGGCTCAGGGGCACGGTTTTCGTGCCCCCGCAACGCTGGTTCGTGGTGGTGCTCAAGTGGGACGCTGGCGTGGCGCTCAGCGTAGTGGCGGGCCCGATCCAAAACTCGATGGGAATGTGGTTGATAATCCGGCTGCGACTTGGGGGTTGGCGGCTCGAGGTGCACAAGTTGAGGCAGGTGGCCCGCACTTTGACTTTCCTCTTGCTGATAAAAACGTGGTTTGGGCCGATGAAGCGGCGAAGCTTTATGCACAAGCAGCGGCGGCCCAGTGGGATCCGGAAAGCGCCATTGATTGGCAAGCTGCCATTACCCATCCTGAAGAAGTTGAGGATGCGGTGGTCCAGGTCATGACCTATCTCATTGAAAATGAAACCGCCGCTTTGATTGTGCCGGCAAACTTTCTGGCAAAATTGCATCCACACTTTAAAGAAGTCATGCAGGTCTTGGCGATACAGGCTGCGGATGAAGCCCGTCATATTGAAGTCTTCACGCGCCGTGCTTTATTAAAGCGGAAAGAGTTAGGACTTTCGACTGTTGGTGGTCAGGCTTCATTAAAGACCCTTATCGATGAGCCGGACTTTGCCTTGGCCGCGTTCATGCTTTCGGTCTTAGGGGAGGGCTCTTTCCTTTCACTCTTATGGTTTCTCAACGCTCATGCGCCGGATCCGGTGACTGCGCAGGTTGCGAAACTTGCGGCTCAGGATGAAGCCAGGCATGTGGCCTTCGGCCTCGCTCATCTGCGACGGCATTTAAGTGTGGAGCCTCAGCTCAAAGGCCGCCTGACCATGGCGGTCGAGCAGCGCCATCAGAGCTTAAGCCATACCTCCGGACTTAACGAAGAGGTCTTTGACGCCCTCGTGGTTTTAGCCGCCGGTGCGTTTACCCATGAAGCGATTGCGGAAGGGTATATAAAGGTTCAAGCGCTTAAAGCGGAGATGGATGAAGGACGTCAAAGCCGATTGCTGAAGCTTGGCTTTAGCGCCGCAGAAGCGGATTCTTTATCCCAACTGCACACCCGCAATTTTATGTAAATTGTCATGTTGAAAGATTTTCTTTGACATAGGAGCGAGTTCAATATAAGACAATAATGATAATAGTTATTATTATCATAAGTAAAAAAGGAAAGCTCCATGTTTAAAGATAAAAAAGAACATAAAAGCAGGCTTTTAGCACAGAATTATGGTTTTACGGTGAGCCAGTGCAGCTGTTCCAAGGTATCGCTCCAGGTAGGTGCCGTAACCTTGCATTTGGAGCCGGATGCCCTGCTTTGTTTGGCTAATGTTGCTCAAGCCGGAGCGACTGAGATGATCAAGCAAGGGGGCCCAATGGGGCGGGAAGAGCGGCAAGGGAAAGATGATGTTTATTCTGGTGCCCTACAGGCGGTTAAGGATTGGGTCCATTAACCGCCCGCCTCGGGTATTTTTTTGTATTTACTTTTTGCCTTTTCCCGCAACAGCGTCTTTAGCATCTTGACGGGTGCCATCCGCAAGTTTCTTGAGGCATTTGTTGAAGAAAGTCTTCCAGTCTTTTTCAAGCTTGTCGGTCGCTTTAATATAGGCTTTCAAGGTTTTCTTGGTCAACTTGCTCTCGCTGTGGAGATGAGTCTTTGTGCGCTTCAGCATTTTTTCCATTCCGGCACAAAAGCCAGGGTGGCTCATTGGACAAAAGGGTGAGTAATTCCCAAGTGTGCCTTCTTCGCATTTGTACGGTTCTGGTGCTTTATCTTTTCCTTGGTCTTTAGCTTCTGCATGCTGGACAGAAAAAACAAGGGCGACACCCAGCAGCATTGAAAATAGTTTAGAATAGGACATCTTGTACTCCTTAAAGTGTACGGTATTGTTTTGTCGGATTGTGAATCATTTCACCACATCTTTGATATGAGTATTGCAGAGCGATTCCGAGTACAAGAAGAGTTTTCGCCTTCGTTTTAGCACAGGATCGTTTTGCCGGACTCAAGGGGTACAGACGCTAAGATTTGCTTTTTCAAAGTGGAGAAAGGTGTTGCTCAAGGGCACGATGGAGATTGCTCCGGAGCTCTTTTCTCCGTCTAACGAAGGAAGCGTTCCGTTCTCATTTGCGCTCAATGGTTGACCATTAAGCAGCAGATCCGTGCTTAATAGCTCTGCCGCCCTTAGGTCGTAGTATTGATAGGATTTGCCAAAGGGGCCACTAAAATCAACATCGAATGAATCGGTTTCTGAAAGATTGATCAAAAGGAGGGTCACACTGCCGTCCATTTGGGGGTGGCAGTGGGCATAGGCGCGAAGGGTTTTGGGTCGGTTTTCGGGTAAGACGGGGGAAAGCACTTTCGAGCCCATAAGCCGCTTCCAGAGGACCGAGCCGTAGTAGTCTGGTGTGGGCTTGAGGCTTGTTTCATCAATGAGTTGATAGTCGGCGCCGGTGAGGGTTTGCCGAATCACCACTTTGTTGCCCGATTGTGCAGCAAGTCCAAGCTGGTCGAGCCACCAAAAAAGAGAAACATAGGTGCCGGAGATTTCTTGTTGCCCGCCACATTGGGCGTGGCCGGTTTCGCCAAGCCAAAATTCCGCATTGGGCGCGTGCTCAGCTTTCATGGCCAATATCTCATCATTCCAGCTGAGAATTTCATCCAGGTGGTCGGGGTTAAGCAGGGTTTTCTCTTCCGCCAGCAATGAGTTTAAGGGGCAGCGTTCCGATTGTTGTGGGTAGTAGTGCCAGGTGAGAATATCGATTGTGCTGCCGGCTTTTTCTAAAAAAGTGGGCATGATTTCAATGCCTAGCTCGCCTTCGCCCGGCCAATAAGCACTTGACGGACCGGCCAATTTGGCTGCGCTTTGAACTTCTGCTAGCAAGGTTTTGGCCTCAGCAATATCCTGCGCGTATTCACCGCCAGTACGCGTAAATAGTCCGTGCAGGGCAAAGAAACCATTGATTTCGTTACCGAGCTCCCAAACCTTGACCGGGCATTCGATGCTTTGGCTGTATTCGATTAGGGCTTTGGCGTTCTCCCCTTGCCAGCTCTTGTCTGCGTTTCTTGGGCCGGGGCCGGCGTTGAGCGTAAAGAGAATATCCAAATCTAATTCTTTAGCGAAGTCACAGGCTTTATCCCACTGCTCTTTGCTAAGAATAAATTTGAAATCTTCCGGCGCTGTGTCTAAAGCGTTTTCTTGCATATGGTAATAGATGGTGTCCGCTTCGCTGCCGCCAAAGCGAATATAAGCGGGGAGTAACTCTTTGGTAAGGTTCTTAAGTTTTTCCCGATCAAAATTATAGGGTTCCACAATGGCGCTGTAGCCGTCCGGGATCCACCACATGCCGCCGACCAGTTGGGCGGAATCCAGAGCAAAGGAAAGAAATTTTTCATCAACGGTTGTCAGTACATTTTCTTCCAGATCAATGCGGTAGTCCGCTTTGCTGCAGCTGCAAAGTATTGTGGATAAGAGGAGGAGGGGGAGAAGTCGTTGTTTTTGACGAGAAATTAAGTTCATCTCTGAATCCGTACAATATCTTTTCTGACGATGTATCCCTGTTGGGGGCTGCAATATCCCTTTGTACTCACAGATTTTATCGCTGAAGCCGAAAAGACGGCAAGAGAAAAAGCGGCGGGGAAATTTCGACCTTTACACTTTCTCTGTTTTGCAGGAGCATAGGCTCTACTTCGAGGAGAAATGCGATGTGCAAGATCAAAAGATTCGTACTTTGTTTTACTATCCTGTTGAGCCCAGCATCGCTTCTGGCCAAGCCAGGGGGAAAAGTTCAAAAGTCCGGCATGCAGGGTACTTATTGTAATCAATGCCATAACAGTCCAGGAGATTCGACAGCCCCAGAAGTCAGTTTTGGTGGCGAGCTTGAAATTTTTGCGGGGCAGAAAAAAAACTTTACCTTTAAGATTGAGCGCACGAGCGATAGCCATATCAAGTGCGGTTTCAATATTGCTGCGGATGCGGGTACGTTGAGCGCAGAGTCGCCTAAGATAAGGAAACAAAGCGGTGAGCTAACCCATACGGAACCCTGGGGCTACGATGACAGCTCGGACCTATGCGTTTTCCCCTTTCAGTGGACCGCTCCTGATGAGTTGGGGACCTATACGCTCTATGCGGCAGGCAATAGCGTCAACGGTAATGACGCGTCTTCAGGTGATTTCCCGGCAACAACGACGGTAGAGATCGAAGTCGTTGAAGGGGGAGGCGACGACGATGATGATGACGGCGATGATGACGATGATGATGACGGCGATGATGATGACGACGATGATTCCGGTGACGATGACGACGATGATTCCGGCGACGATGACGATGATGATGGGCAGGGAACAGGCAGCCAGGGAAATGGTGGACCTGGACCTGGACCTGGACCTGGACCTGAGCCAGGACCCAAGCCTAGCGGAGGCTGCTCCGCGATCGGTATCGCACCTTATTCTCTCTTGATAGGGCTTCTCTTTGCTTTAGGGGGCCTACGAAGACGCAGAAGAGGTTAATTTAGGTCTATATATTGTCACAATCAGTGGAACAGAGACCGTAGTCTGTTCTATCCCCAACTTGGCAGCAAGTTTGGCTCGTTCCGCACTCAGGAGAGGTGAGGCTGCAAACGACGTGACAAAGTGTGTTATGACAAACGTGGCCCTCTTGGCAAGGACTGGTCACTTTATTACAAGTTGCAAGTTCCCCCTGAAATGTGTCGCTGGGGTGCCCAAGACAAACAAGTTGTTCGCTGCTGGACCCTAAATAATCGCAATAGGGATTGAGTGTGCCACCGGGCTCACAATTGGTCGATAGATCAGTACTACCTCCTGAGCTCGGTGTTTCAAATTCACATCCGGTGAGGCAAGCCTTTGCGCCGCTTTTGATAGAGACGCAGACATTGCCGGTCTGACACTCCTGGCTGTTTGTACAGCATATCTCCTCTTCGTTACAGCATTGGCTTGCGCCATTTGTATTGGTGCAATCGTTGGTGCTGGCAATGCAGGCACCAACGTAAGTGTAAGTGTCGCCGCTATCGTCTTGAACAGCGATCGGTTGGCAATACTCATTGCTTGCACAGGTGGTTTCGCTGGCCTCATAAAACTC
Source organism: uncultured Bdellovibrionales bacterium (assembly GCA_964013445.1). GTDB lineage: Bacteria > Myxococcota > XYA12-FULL-58-9 > XYA12-FULL-58-9 > JASMKV01 > JASMKV01. The sequence continues at coordinate 38,950 of CAXGWX010000004.1, forward strand.
TGTACAAGCCTCTGCACAGGTGTAAAAGCCTTTGGCACAAATCAGATTGCTTTCACATTGTCGGTCGTAGAGACAGGATGTGCCTTTGGCTTTAGAGTGGTCAAGAATACAGAAGCCTCCAAGGCAGCTGTAGCCTTCCCCGCATAACGCGCTTTCTCCGCTTGCGCAGCGCAAACCGTCAGGATCCCAATCGAGGCTTAAAGAGCAGCTGCCGCTCACTGCAATAAGTGCGATGGCCAAGAGATAAGAGGGCCAAGGTAGAGCCCTGATTTTCGCTTTCTTTTGCTTTTCTACCATTTTCCTTGCAGCCCCAGGGAGAGAGTTGGATATGCCTTGCTTCGGTTTGATTGCTCTTCAGGGTTTCCCTCATCATAAGCGGGTGGCTGCCAGAAAAAATAGACGCCGAGGCCCGTTAAAATACTGGCGGAGCCAAACGCCCACAGCACATCGCCGATAATCGCCTTGCGTTCACCAGATGTTCGTAGATCTTGAGCTTGTTGTGATATTTGTACCTGATTTCGGTAATCTAAATTGTCCTGATAGGCCAAGTAGTTGAGGACAAGTCCAGATACGACTGTTGCGGCGCCTAAGGCGAGACCGGTGATAAAAACATTTCTTTGTAATACGTCGCAGCGGATTCCCATACAGGTCGGTGCACCGCCGTAGGATGTCTCATTAAGCGCAAAGACTTCTGTTTCCTCCTGTGGAGATGTGAGCTCTTCATTAAAGTTTGCTTCGTAAAACTCTTCAATTTCTTTCTGGTAGTGCGCGGAGCGACCTTTACTAAAAGTCGTTTTAGCGCTCTTCAATTCTTTCCCTGCAGCCACATTCCACAACGAAGTCTTTAAGTTTACTGTATTGCCATCCGCTTCCACGATGGAGGCTAAGAGAAAATTGGCCTTGAGAGCTTCTCCGAGTTTTGAGACAGAACCTTGTAAATTTTCGGGCGCATATTGACTTGAAAGGACAAACTCCTCGCAGAGCGAGTCGAAGGCATCGTATTTATTAAAGGCTTCAAGGTTGGCAAGAATCTCATTTTTTCGATCTTTTCTTACCCTGTAGATTTTTCCCCATGGTCGATAGCCGTCTTTTTCAATCCGAATAAAATGTCGACCGACCTTTACCTTTTTTAGGCTTTGCGGACTAACGCCCATGAACTTTCCATCGACAAAGATTTTGGCATAGCCGGGCGTCGATTTGATCAGCATGGAGGCGTTTGGATTATCAGCCACCTCATCCCGTGCCTGATCAAAAAGATTGCGCATACGGGGATTAAAAATTGCCGGATCGGGCTGGATATCTGTAGCCAAGGTTAGGGCTTGAATGAGCCTTTCATAGCCCAGCTCTTCTTCCCCGCGAAAAATATGTGTGGCGCCGAGGACGAGAAGAAGCTCACTGACTTCCTGATAATCGGTGATTGCTTCCACATGTCGTTCGAAGAGGCTTAAGGCGGCGTTAAAGTTATCGATGGCTTTATCGAGTTCAAAATTTTCAAATTCCGTCAAACCAGCCTTAATTTTTGAACGACCGTTGGTGAAGGCGGCATCTGCTTCCTTTAGCCACGCCTTGTTCTTGTGCAGTAGGGGCTGAAGGGATTCCCATTGGGCTTTGGAGCGAAGTTCTTCACCCATAAAAAAATCAATGAATTCAGCTGCTTTGTCTGAGCCCGGGGTGCTGGCGCGGGTAATATTGACCACCGAACTTGCTTTCAAAGGACTTCCACAGGCCAGAGAGAGGGCCAGAGCGCATAGCGCGAGGAGAGAAATATGCTGCAGCCTGTAGATTACCATCATGTCTCAAAACTTGGCATTCAGGCTAGCATTGCTTTGCCTGACAGGCAAGGAAGCGGCCATTCTTGGGCAGGGATGAGTGGGATGGGAAATGCTCGAAAAAAATACAACTTTTGTTCCCTAGCTATTGCATAAGAGTCTTTGCTCGGTATGATTCAAGTCGTGCGAGATCAAGCCTATCAAAATTATGAATACAGCTTACCTGAGCTTAAGCACCATTACGGTGATCAGGTTCATCTGCTAGCCGATCCAATTATTCTTTCACAACTGGCAAAGCTTTGTCGTCCAGATACCTTGCAACCAGAAGTTACAAATTTGGTTAGGGACATCTACCACGCCTTGGTGCGAGCGGTGATTGCTAATGAGCTACCGCTTGATGAAGTTGAAATTCGAACACGTATGTTCAATGCGACACCGAACGGGGTGTGGGCGGGTAGACTCATCGATAGAACGACAAAGGTCGTCACGGTGGATATCGCCCGGGCAGGCACCTTGCCGTCCCAAATTGCTTTTGAAACCCTGACACGCATGGTGAATCCTGATGCGGTTCGACAAGATCATATTTATATGAACAGGGTTACGGATGAAAATGGAGAGGTTGTAGGCACCTCATTAAGTGGAAGCAAGATTGGCGGCAGTATTGATCAGGCTATTGTTCTTTTTCCTGACCCGATGGGTGCTACCGGTGGTAGCATGAGTCGCGCTATTGATTTGTACAAGAGTGAAGAGAAGGCGAACCCGCTAAAACTTATTTCTCTAAATTTGATAGTTACGCCGGAGTTTTTACGACGCATGAAAGATGACCATCCGGAAGTCATTGTTTATGCCGCAAGACTTGATCGCGGTTTGTCTGAGCCGCATATTTTTAATACGGAATTGGGTGAGTGCTGGGATGAGGAGAAGGGTTTGAACGAGCGTCAATATATTGTTCCCGGTGCTGGAGGCCTTGGAGAAATCCTTAATAATAGTTATGTCTAGAGATACGAACCATTGGGCAGATGACGTCGAGGTTTTGATTGATACGGAGACGTTACAAAGTCGCATCCATGAGCTGGGTCAACAAATAACAAAAGACTACGGTGGATTAGAGCCCCCTATCTGTCTGGTTGGGATATTGAAGGGTTCCTTCTTGTTCATGGCGGATTTAGCACGGGCAATTGAACGCCACGTGACCTGTGAATTTATTGCCATCTCGAGCTATGGGGATTCAACGGAGTCGAGCGGTATCGTGCAAATTACACGAGATTTGACCGAATCGATAGAAGATAAGGATGTGCTCATTGTGGAGGATATCGTTGATACTGGTTTGACCATGTCTTATCTCTTGGAAAACTTTCAAACAAGGCGCCCGCGTTCAGTAAAAATTTGTTCTCTATTGGTTAAGCCGGAAAATGCACAGAGGGCTGTGGATGTGGACTACGTCGGTTTTACGATTCCTAATAAGTTTGTTGTTGGCTATGGTCTTGATTATCATGCGGGGCGTTACCGCAATTTACCTTTCGTAGGAGTGTATCGTGGTCAGGAAATCTGAGCTTGGTGCAGGAGGACAACGGTTTCTTCTTGCCTTCCTTGTTGTCACGATTTTGATTTTAGGGGGCGTTGTTTTTTATCTTCTCAGCGATCTGCACCAGCGCAAATTTCAGTTGCGTCAGGTCGGAAACGAGTTGCAGGTTGAGCGAGGTCGTTTTCTGCCTTTCGGTTTCATACCTTATGAGCCAGAGCTTGCTTCTTTAAAGGCTGTCTATGCGCCGTTGAAATTGCCGGGTGATTTTAGATTTGGTATGCCACGCGTATTTAATGACCGCATTGAACTGGATTTAGAACTTTTTTCTTTGCTTTCGGGCTGGTTTCGCCAAGTTCTGGATTCATCGGAGGAGCGCGATTTTAGAGAGTTGCAAACCTTAATGGAGCGCATGTCATCTCTGCCGAGCTTGGCTGGAGAGCAGCGACGTGAGTTGGGGCGCTTGGGAGCGGACTATTCCTACTGGGAGGGGCGCACAATTGTTGAAGGAATCGTTGATGAATTAGAGAAGGCTAAACAAGCCTTTGCCAGAGCCATCTCAGAGGGGAGCACCTATAAGAGTGACGCTCAAGAGCGATTAAGTCGACTTGAATCACGCTTAGAAAATGAATTTTCGGAGAAGGCAGAAGATGAAGGTGAGCAAAAGCCCGAGGGGAGCTTAGAGCTGCCCAGCTCCAAAGAAGAGCTTGCAGAAAAGGCGAATTCGGGTGAGGATGGTGCAGAACAGAAAGTGCTTGAACAAGATGATGGGAAAAATGAAGAGCAATAATTAGGTTCGTAGAATAGAGCAAGCGGTTAGGTATAGAATAATATGGCGCGAGAAATTGAGGTAGATTGGCAAAGTTTACATAACGCTTTTGTCGTCCACCACCCAAATTCAAAATCTTTTTTATCCTTAATCGATGGCTCTGTTGTCCGTGTGGCAAAAAATTCTAAGGAGCTTCGACAGCACGAGAGCGATACAGATAATTTCCGCACAGTAGGAATTGTTCCATCCCCGATTCAATATGTTTGGTTAAATACTTTCATTGGTAATATCGAAGACTCAGATTTGCAGGATAGCTTGCAGAGGGCCATTGACGGCAAGGGCGCCTTTCGCCGCTTTAAAGATGCCTTATCGGGGCACGAGCAAGTGCGGCGCGCCTGGTTTGAATACCGAGATCAGAGTTTGCGGCAATGGCTTCAGGATTGGCTCTTAGAGCAGGGCGTTAAGCCCAGCAACGCACCACCATGGGTGCAGGAGTCGGTAGAGAGTGAAAAGACCGATCTAAAACAAGATATTCACGCGATGCTTGGCGACTACCCTCTTAGCGATGAGCAACGAGAAGAGCTCTCTGAGAAGCTGCTTACCGGTTTCCGTATTCAAAAAATTTAAAAGACTTGGACTCTTGAGAGCTCAACAGCTCTTCTAGTCGGTCCATTGCCGCGCATCGCTGGCAAATGTGCCTCTGGGTTCGATTTTCAAGTAATATCGACATGCCTCTCGAGCCTCAGGGCCAGTGCGCAGGGCTTTACATAGGTAGTAATGGCAGTCCGCATAACTCTGATGCTGCTCAATGCCGGCACGAAAGGCCTGTACAGCTTTCTCTCTGTTGCGATTAAGGGCATAGGCAAGACCAAGTTCGCACCATAACTGAGCTTCGATATTCGACTCAATATCCGTAGGCATTGCGGCGATGGAGTTTTCCAGGTGCTGGCTTGCTTCATAGCGCTTGCCTGACTCGCGTAAGGCCGCCCCGATGCCAAGCTGTGCCAATGCAAAATCCGTAATGCCATCTTCGGGGAAAATTGATGAGTAGCTGGCAATGGCCGCCTCGTATTGATGTTCGTGACGTAAGCGTTGACCTTCGAGGATTCTTGCTTCCCCATCTCTTGGGTTTGTTCGCAGAATTTCCTGTAAAGTAACCCGGGCTCCGTTTAAATCAGAGAGGGCTAGTTGCGCCTGTGTTTTAGCCTTGAGGTAGGCAAAGTTTTCCGGGTGTTTTTCTGCCAGCTCTTCAAAGAGTTTGTATGCGAGTTCAGGTTGTCCAATGCGTAGAAGGGCTACGCCGTAGCGGTGCATATAGTAGCTGCTGGAGTTACTGAGTTGTCGGGCGGTCAGGAAGGCCTCCCGTGCTCTCTGGTCATGGCCGTTCCAAAGGTCCATTTGCGCCCGAACAAAATGGGCAAATGCTCTGGTTGGAATGGAAAGGCTTTGTGTGTTGAGCGACAAAATCGCCTGCAAGCTATGGTTGATTTCTGTTTCATAGCGAGCGATTTCGCTGCGATCTTCCAAGAGGGCGTGGGCTTTTCCGAGGCGTGAAAAAACATGATTTGGATTGTTTTGTGTGGATTTGCTGAAATAGTCGGCGGCCAGAAGCCAGTTTTGTTCAGTCAGATAATGCCAACCGAGTCGGTGATAGATGCGGGTCTTCCATGCGCTTGGGGAAAGTAGGACATTTGGAATGTCAGGCTTTTTGATATTCTTGTCGGTTTGGGCTTGAGCGTTTTCGAGCCTAAAAAGGGCCAGACGTAGGAGGGGGTTGTCTTCTTTGTAGGCGACAGCAGCTTTAATGATATTGATATTTTCCTCGTAGTCCTTAGTGATCAAAGCCAGAATCGCTTGGGCTGCAAGGCGCAGAGAGCTTGGGATTTCGTTCAGATCTGTGGCCAGGTGTAGAAAGCCGTTTGCTTTTTCCTGGGCTCTTGGGACTTCGTGTTCCTGGGCCAGGATTGCATAGGCGAGAGCAAGATAATCGTAAGCCTGCTCATTTGTGGCATCAATATCAAGCACCTCTTGGGCAATATCAATGGCTTCGAGGTAGCGTGTGTACTCGTCATCGCCCAGAGCTTGCTTGGTTTTGGTCAAAAGGTTTTCAATATGAAATTGTCGTTCTTGATATTGTTTTCTCAGATGCTGAAAACCCAAGGCCAGAAGTATAACGATGGCCAAGGAAGAAAGAACCGGAAACCAACGCAGAGATAAAATCAGCTTAAAGGGAGAAACATGAGAGCTTTGAATCGCCTCTACCTGTTTTGGTCTTTCCGGCTCAGGGGTAGGCTGTGGTACGTCGCTGATTTGCGGCGGGGAACTTACAACCGGTTCCGGAACCTTTTCTTGAACTGGAAGCTGTAATTTTTCCGGCTCTTCCTCTAGTGCCTCCTCTTCCTGCTGCTTTAGCTCCTCGAGAGATTCGATTTCTGCTTCTTTTTCTTGCTCTGGCTCTAGTGCGGACTCAAGGGGATTGGTGAGGGTGCGGGCCGCGTCTGCAGCGCGTGCTTCGTTGGATATGGTATAAGGTGACTCTTCGGGTACCTCTGGCGCGACACTTTCGTCAAGTTCTGCAGCGGCTTGGGAACGCAGATTAGCAGGAAGCTCTAGCGATGGCATGGATCGCAGAAGACTTTTAACATTGGTGCTTTCTGTTTTCTCGAGTTGTTTCTTTACAGCGTCGAGTTTTTCGAGCATCTCTCGTGCCACCTCATTGTGCGGATTCTTATCGAGGACGCCGTGTAGAATGCTCTGAGCTTTAGCAAATTTGTTTTGCACTGCATAAATTCGGGTGAGCAAGAGAGGGCCGCGAATGTCTTCAGGATTTGTTTTGATTGCTTTTTTGCAGACAACCATCGCCTCCATGAAGCGATTTTCCTGCATATAGGCTTCGCAAAGGCGCGCACAGTTTTCCACTGAGGGCTTGCGAGCAAAACTAAATTCTAGTGCGTGAACGTCTTTGGCCATGGTTCTGGAAATAATTCCCTTTAATTTTATGCCTTTATGGCGTTTTCTATAGTCAAGCAAGGGGTTTTTTGTCAAAGGGCAAATGCGGTCTTTTGCGATCGTTAACTCTCCTGGAAAACCATTGATCGAGCCCCTTGACACAATGGGGCAAGGAGCGGCAATAAGCCTTCTTTCTGGGATTTATTGAGTAAGGAACGGGATTTAGGACGATGCTAAGTACACTTTTGGGGTTAAATCAGCTTGTTATCCAACAGATTGCGAATGAGGGCTTTGTGACGCGCCTGGCCTATGGTTTGGGCTTTTTAGCTTTGGCAGCCATTCTGACAAGTCTTTGGTTGAATTTGTGTTTGCGTAAACTTCAGGCCGAGATGGGGGCACAGAAAGATGAGCTGTCCTCGGCCGAGGGTTCGAAAAATGAATTTCGCACGAAAGCTAAAGACTTTGAGAAAGAAATTGAAAAGCGAAAGAATGAAATTTCAGAGCTTAAAAACAAATTAGGCAAACAAAAGCGAAAAGTTCACGATTTGCAGGAAGCCCATAAGAAGTCAGAAAAGTCCTGGCAGGACGATAAGCAAAAGCTTGAAGGCGCATTAACACAAAAAGTGGCCTTCAATGAATCAGCGAAAACACCGGAGCCTGTTCAGCCCAAAGCAGTAATTCCGAAAGTACCCGTAGAGCAGGAAAAGAAAGCGGATGATTCCGAACTTCGCAAGGAAGAGGCTTTAAAGCTTAAAAGGCAGATTTCTTCTTTGGAAGAACAGCTGCACCAGGAGCGGGATCAGGTTAAAGCCTATAAGCGTGATATGCGACA
>CAXGWX010000005.1:0-46487 GCA_964013445.1 uncultured Bdellovibrionales bacterium
CTGTTCTGTGAATACATCCTTAAACTGCACCATTCCCGCATTGGTAAACATCAATGTCGGATCGTTGGCTGGAATTAGCGGACTGGATTTTACAACAGTATGATGATGACTGGCAAAATAGTCTAAAAAAGCCTGCCTAATATGCGCTGCTTGGGTCGGCATCATTTTGCCTATAGACGGGGGTTAGATTATTCTTCGATAATATCTTTAGGCACGTTATAGTAGTGATCGTCGTCATCTTTGACCATGACGTGATTGCTCCATGTGTCGACGATTTCAACTTCGTCTCCCGCAGAAAAATTGGTTTCCTCAATATCGCCATCGGTCGTGGTTTGGTACTTGCCAACGAAATCTTCCTTAAAGGTTGCCATGACTAAATTCCTCGTTCCTATAAGAGTTCAGTTTTGCGGCGGATATTTGCAAAAACTTGCAGTAATGACAAGGGTTTTTGGCTACCAATAATTGCCCATATAGGATTTGTAGAGCTGCATGGCTTCGGGATGAAGCGTACCAAAAATCTGCTCTGCTTCCTGTAGATTGGCTCTGGCCAAGGAAAATGTGCCAATGGTTGGACTGCCGATAGGGTGTCCCTCTAAGGCGACCAGATGAGGCTTTGTTGTGGAGTTAATTCGGTCTCCGTCCAAGGATATGAATTTATTGAGAATAACAACTTTGCGGCCGGAGGGAGAGTGAAAAGCCACCACCTCCGCATTCAAGAGGGTGTTGTCTGGATGGCTGGCCCGCACATGTCCGAGAGCCACATGATGACCGCTTGAGAGCCGAACCACAGGGCGATAACCGATGCCTGAGCCCGGCAGGGCTGATATTTCGATCTTTTGCGCGTCTCCACTGACGCTGACCCGCACATCGCTGTCGAGATAAAGCCGTAAGCTGCTGTCGTTCATGGTCACGGCAATCTTTTGAAAGCGGGTTTTCTTCTGAATGTCCTGCCAGCCTCCGGATTCTTCAGCGAGCATCCATTCTGGATGCTGGGCCGCCAGATCCCCTAAATTCTCCTCTTTGGGCGTATCCTCCTGCCATTTTCGCTCAATTTGCCCTTGTCGAAAGGTGGCTAAGACAGCGCCAGAGTCAACGCGCCAGATCTCAATCAGGCTGTAACGGTCCTCGTGTGCACCAAAATCGGTGGTTATGCTAACTTCAAAGGCCGCAACCTCTTCGTTGTGGGAAAAGCCAATAAGGCTATATTCCTTTGCGACGGTTGGTGCGTCGAAGGCGAGGCTTGTGCCGAGAAGCATTGAGAGCAAAGCAATCTTCATGACACCCGGATTTTCGGCAAAAGAGCACAAATGTTGCGTTTAGAGTCAGGTCTAAAAAGATCGTGTATGGGGTTTCCGGAATGGGTTATGATTTGTCCACCCCTAAAAGGCTTAAGGGCCTGAAAATAAAGAGGAATATAAAGTGGATTAGAAGCCTCTCTGGACTTGCTCCGACGGGCGCTTTCGCTTAGCAATAGGGTTATGGCGAGACCTCGTGTTTCAGCTGGCGGTGGGGTGCCAGCGCTTCTCTATTCCTGGCGTATGGGCCGCCAGGCCGGTGGCTTTTGGAAGCTCTACAAGCGCCTGCGTTCAAAGAACGCCTGCAAGACTTGCGCTCTGGGCATGGGAGGCCAGGCTGGGGGGATGGTGAATGAGGGTGGTCATTTTCCCGAAGTTTGTAAGAAATCCCTACAGGCTCAGGCTGCGGACATGATTGCACCGCTGGCGCCTGACTTTTTTGCGAAGAATTCCATAGAGCTGCTTGGTAAAATGACACCCCGTCAGTTGGAGTTTGCGGGTCGACTTTCTTATCCGGTGATGGCTGGTCCGGATGATTCCCACTATCGACCTGTATCCTGGGAGGAAGCCTTTTCACGGGCAGGAGAAGCATTTAAGGGGATAAAGCCTGAAGAGACGTTTTTTTATGCATCCGGACGTTCAAGCAATGAGGCGGCCTTTCTTCTGCAGTTGATTGCGCGTGCCTATGGGACGAATAATGTTCACAACTGTTCTTATTATTGCCACAGCGCATCCGGGGTCGCCCTGGCCAAGGTTTATGGGTCAGGTACCGCTTCGGTTGTTTTAGATGATCTGCAGAGCTCTGATTTTGTGATGGTCGTTGGGGCGAATCCGGCGAGTAATCATCCACGGCTTTTAACTCAGCTCATGCATTTGCGTCGACGTGGCGGTAAAGTCGTTGTGGTCAATCCACTTAAGGAGCTGGGACTCGTACGTTTTCGCGTGCCTTCGGATTGGCGTTCGATGCTTTGGGGATCACAGGTTTCCGATCTCTATATTCAGCCTCGGGTGGGTACGGATGTGGCGTTTTTTCAAGGGGTCTTAAAAGCCTTGTTGGCAACCAAAGGCATCGATGAAGATTTCATTGCCCAGCACACAGAAGGTTGGGATGCTTTGGTTGAAGACATTAAATCGCAAAGCTGGGACGATATTAGTGAAACCTGTGGTGTGTCGAAGCGTGATATGGAGCAAGTTGCCGCCATGCTTTTTGCGGCGGAGCGGGGGATTTTCTGCTGGGCTATGGGACTGACGCATCATGCTCATGGGGTTGATAATATTCTAGCTCTGAGCAATGTGGCCTTGGCCAAAGGCTGGCTGGGACGACCAGGTTGTGGGCTGATGCCCATACGTGGACACTCGAATGTTCAGGGGGTTGGCTCTGTTGGGGTGTCGCCAAAGCTCAAGCAAGATTTTGCGGAGAAAATAGAAAAGCTTTATGGCTTGTCTCTGCCAAGCCATGAAGGCCAACACACCTATGCTTCAATGCAAGCGGCCCATGCGGGCGAAGTTCGCGGAGCATTTTATTTAGGCGGTAACCTTTATGGCTCGAACCCTGATCTTGATTGGGCTGAAAAAGCCCTTCGCTCAATCGATGCGAGCGTTTTTGTTTCGACCAAGCTAAACCCGGGCCATATTTTCGGTCGCGGAAAGACCTCGATTATTCTGCCGGCTTTAGCCAGAGATGAAGAGCAGCAGGCAACAACTCAAGAGTCGATGTTTAACTTTGTGCGTATGTCTGAAGGGGGAACACCGGCAGTTGCGGGTGAGATGCGCTCTGAAGTGGATATTGTTGCCTCCTTTGCGCAAGAGGTTTTGCCAGAGGGAATTTTTGACTGGTCTGAATTGCGTTCCCATGAGGCTCTGCGTTCAGCCATCGCTCAAATTGTACCAGGCTATGAGCCCATTGATAAGATTGCCAAGGATGGGGAGTTTCAGATACCGGGGCGCACATTCCATCAACCAGAATTTAATACACCTACGGGCAAGGCACAGTTTTTTGTCACCAAGCAGCCAAAGGATATGTTTCCAGAAGATTCATTGCGGCTGATTACCATCCGTTCAGAAGGTCAATTTAATACGGTCGTTTATGATGAAGAAGACTTGTACCGTGGCGCAGACCATCGCTATGTTGTTCTCATGGCGCAAGAGGATGTCAAAGCCAGAAACTTTGTCGATGGGGATTGGGTTTTAGTGGAAACATCGACAGGAAGCTTAAAAGTACAGATCTCGGTTTGTGATATTCGTTCTGGCTCGATCGCGATGTACTTCCCGGAAGCTAATGTCTTGGTGCCCCAGACGATTGATTCACAATCGAAAACTCCAGCCTTTAAAGGGATTGCGGCCTACGTTAAGCCTTTAGAAAAATCGCCGCTTTCGGTTGTCTCTGCCTAATCTTGATGAGGATAGTTTCCATTGATGTGGCGTCGTGATTCAAGTTGGTTAAAGCTCACATTTTGGGTGGCCTTCGGTTTGGCTGGTTGGTGTACGCTCATTTACCTGACTTTTTCTCCATCAGAGTTTTTCCGGCCTTGGGGTGTGGAGTTGCCCTTTATTCTGTTGCTCTGCTTATGTTTTATGGCGCGTTTTCTCACCTTTAAGATTTTTGGTGAGGTTTCCATTGCTCTGGATTCAGTCTTTTATATTGCAGGGGCATTTATATTCGGTTTGGTGCCTGCGGCCTGGCTCATGGTTATCGCCTTAAGTTGCGATGAGCTGGTTAGGCTGATGCGGGATTTACGGTCAGGTCAAAGAAGCTCTGGTTTGGATTGGGGGCAGCCCTTCGAAATGATTTATAAGGGTGGCTTGCCAGCCTTTGTCTTTCTGAGCTTAGGGTTTCTTTTCAATATCGATGGATACAATTTTAATGCTTCACTGCATTTTGTCTGGCTTCTGCCCGCTTTTAGTTTGAGCTTTTTAGGGGTGCACTATTTTATTGCGGGGGGGCCTCATTGGCTTCAGGGCGAACACTCTGCGGTCTTATTGCAAAAATACTTTTCAAAAGTATTTTCTGCCGAAATGACCATGATTCCTTTAGCCCTGGCGATGGTTTGGGGCTATTTTGCTCAAGGCTTCGAGCTTTTTGTGTTGCTTGGGGGCACATCCCTTGTCCTGAATCTTATTTTTCGACGGGCGGTTATTTATTCAAACCGGCTCAGGGATCGGGTTGAAGAGCTGGCGACTCTAAATAAGGTAGGCCATCTTCTGGCCACATCTCTTGAAAATCGCTTTCTCGTGGCAAATATTGCAAATGCCACATTGAGCTTAGTGAAATCGGAATCCGGTTTGATGCTGGTCTTTGCCGAGGGTAAAGAAAAGTTTTTTCAGTACACCTTTTTTGACCAAGAGGGTGAAAAGTTAGAGGACCAGACGGATGAGGGACAAAAACAATTGGCCGAATATGTTATGAGTGAGCGGCAGCCACTCTTGATCCGCAATATCCGTAAGGAAAAAACTCCCGCCCTTGTGGGTAAACCAATGCCCGACTGCACTTCCTGGCTTGGTGTGCCGATGGTCATGCATGATGAGGTTGTGGGAGTGATTGCAGTCTATACGAAGAGAAAACGCGCTTACCATTTTGATCAGCTCAGGGTTTTGACAACAATAGCGGATCAGGCTGCGCTGGCCCTGGAAAATGCCCGACTTTACGAGTTGGCAACAGTGGATGGATTAACAGGGCTTTTTGTCAGACGTTATTTTGACCAACGCTTGGCGGAGGAGCTTTTGCGTGTGCAACGCTATGGTAGTCATTTTGTTTTGGGCTTGGCAGATCTTGATGATTTTAAGCAACTTAATGATACTCATGGACACCAGGCTGGCGATGCATTTCTGAAGTGTAGCGCAGCAATTCTGCAGAAGAATATGCGGGACACAGATTTGGCGGCCCGTTATGGGGGGGAAGAGTTTGCTTTTATTTTGCCGCGCACAGATTTGGGTGAGGCGGAAAAGGTTGCGGAGCGTATTCGTGAAGAGTTAAGCACGACGGTTTTTGAAGTGGCTGATGCTAAGGTCAACTTGTCTATTTCCATTGGTTTGGTGGGCTTTCCTGAATCTGGTGAGGGAAACGTGACAGATATCATTGCCAGAGCCGATAAGGCGTTGTATTTGGCTAAGCGAGAGGGCAAGAATAGGGTGGTTTTAGCGCCAAAAGTTGGCCAGCGTATATAAGTAAAGGAGCGACGCATATGCATCGCGATAATGATGGTGAATACATAGTGGACGACATTTTGGATGCGGAACCTATGGATCCGGAAGTTATCTCCCAAGCTTTGGTTGCCGTAAGTGAACAACCACCACAGGTTTTGCCTGCGATTTTACTCGATGATTTAGTTCCCTTCCCAGGCCTTATTGTGCCCATCCTTTTGGATAGCCAGGCTCGTCGAGATGCGATTTTGAATGCGAAAAGCAGCCACGGAATGTTTCTTGCCGTGAACCGAATTGAGCCAAGTAAAGAGGGGGATCTGCGTGCTGCGGTTGAAATTCTGCGCGCCAAGCCGCAAATGGGCGCTTTCGCTGCGGGCTTTTTGAATCTGGAGGATGAAGAAAATCTCGAAGAGAGCAGTGCCGATGGGGAAGCAGACGAAGATGGGGAAAGTCCGGAAACAGATTCAGCCTTGTTGGAAATAAGTCTAAGCGATGTGGCTTCGGTTGGAGCTTTGGGTAAAGTCGTGAAGGTGTTCCGGATGCCTGATGACCGCTCTGCTGCATTGGTGCAATTCGACAAGAGGGCTCGCCCGGAAGAAATTCTGCGCTCGGAGCCTTTTCTCGCTTGTAAAGTCAGCTATCCCCTGGATGTGGTTGCCAGTGTTAAGGAGAAGGAATTTGAGGCAATTGTCCGCCAAGTGCGCTCAAAACTTCGTTCGTTTTTAGAGACTCACCCACATGTTCCAGAGGAAATAAAAGTTGCCGCTATGGGGCTGAATGTTCCAGGGCTTTTGGCCGACTTTGTTGCACAACATTTGTCCCGGGATTTTGAAGAGAGGCTAAGCTTTCTTTGCCAGGTTGACCTGGGAGAACGTATGCGGCGTGCTTTGGAAGTAACGTTGCGTGAGCTTGATTTGGTTACACTTGGTAACAAGATAAGTGATGAGATTCGTGATAAAATTGAAAGTAATCAGCGGGAATATTTTTTACGTGAGCAACTAAAAAGTATTCGCCGTGAGTTGGGCGAGGAAAAGGATCCTGGTGCGCTGGCGATTGAAGAACTTAAGGCCAAGCTTGAGGAGGCGGGACTTCCGGATCATGCACAGGAAAGAGCACAGGAGGAGCTTAAGCGCCTCGAACTTTTACCGGTAGAGTCTCCAGAGCACAACGTCATCCGTTCTTATTTGGATTGGATTGGTTCTTTGCCATGGGAAAATTTGAAAGAAGAGTCCGCGGATATTGTTCATGCCAGGGAGGTTTTGGACGAAGATCACTACGGTTTGGAGGAAGTTAAGGACCGCATTGTTGAATTTCTTGCGGTACGCCAGCTGAACCCGGAGCATAAAGGCTCTATTCTTTGTTTTGCTGGGCCTCCCGGCGTAGGGAAAACATCTTTGGGCAAGAGTATTGCCCGTGCCTTGGGTAGAGATTTCTTTCGCTTATCCGTAGGCGGAATGCGGGACGAAGCTGAAATTAAGGGGCACCGACGAACTTATGTGGGGGCTATGCCTGGCCGTATTGTCCAGGGACTAAAGCAGGCTCAGAGCTCTAACCCGGTTTTTATGCTCGATGAAATAGATAAGATGGGCAAAGATTGGCGAGGTGATCCCTCCAGCGCTATGTTAGAGGTTTTAGATCCGGCCCAGAACACCCATTTTTTGGACCATTATTTGGATTTACCATTTGATCTAAGTCGAGTGATGTTTATCGCCACGGCGAATGTGCAGACTGAGATTCCCGGCCCTTTGCGTGACCGGATGGAGGTTATCGATCTGGCCGGTTATATCCCGGAAGAAAAAGAAGAAATAGCCCACCGCTATCTTTTCCCGAGGCAACGAAAGTCCAACGGTTTGCTCGGTAAAGATATTAAATTGGGTCGTCCAGCATTGCGACGAATTATTCGCGAATATACTTATGAAGCAGGGGTTCGAAATCTGGAGCGGCAAATAGCAAAAGTTTGTCGTAAACGAGCAACGCACAAAGTCCAAGGCAAAAAACTTTCCGGAAATATTGCAGCTAAAGATTTGGATGCTTATCTTGGGCCACCTAAAATTCACGATGATCGGGTCAAAAAGAAACCCAAAGCCGGTTTGGCTTTAGGCCTGGCTTGGACATCTGCAGGTGGGGAGGTTTTATTTATTGAAGCAGCCAAAATGCAGGGCAAGGGGGGCGTTCGTGTCACAGGTCATTTAGGTGAGGTGATGCAGGAATCGACGAGGCTCGCCGTTTCGTATGTTCAAAGCGTGTGTCGTGGCTTGGCGCTGGAGCGCAAAGTTTTTCAGGAGCATGATTTCCATATCCATTTCCCTGCAGGTGCGGTGCGCAAGGATGGCCCGTCTGCTGGGATCACGATTACAACTGCCTTGATTTCATTATTGACTGGAAAACCGGTGAAGCCATTTTTGGCGATGACTGGCGAGATGACTTTAAGAGGTGATGTTCTGCCTGTCGGGGGAATCCGGGAAAAGGTTGTTGCGGCTCGACGCGCGGGAATTCGTACGATTATTCTTCCTGAAAAAAACCGCGCGGATGTTGACCTGATTCCAAAGTATGTACAGAAAAATATTACTTTTCTTTTCGCTTCGACCTATCAAGATGTTCTTGGCTGGGCCTTTGGGCGAAATGTGCGTAAAAAGAAGTAAGGGCAATGTTGCATGAGTAAAAGAGAGATTGTTCGAGCCATTAAGGGGATGAATGATATTCTGCCCTTTGTTACGGAAGACTTTTTACAATCCCAGATCTGGAAAGATATTTGTAGAGCAGCGGAGGATGCATTCGAGGGTTATGGTTATCAAATGGTGTACCTGCCCGTAGTGGAGGATACGCAGCTTTTTGTAAGGGGAGTAGGAGAGGGGACAGACATTGTATCAAAAGAGATGTACTCTTTTGAAGACCGTGGAGGTCGGCAATTAACTCTTCGTCCAGAAGGAACGGCGGGGGCGGTGCGCGCCTACATTGAGTATAATTTTTCACACCACCAGCCGGTGCAGCGGTGGTGGTATATGGGTCCGATGTTTCGCGCGGAGCGACCGCAAAAGGGACGTTACCGACAATTCTATCAGATTGGTGCCGAATTTTTTGGGGTTGATTCAGTGGATTCTGATGTTGAGCTCTTATGCATGTTAAATCGTTTTTTCAATGCACTCAATCTGGATACTATTACTTTGCGGATTAATAGTTTGGGAGACGAGCAGTCGCGAAAAGACTATGAAGAAAGTTTGCGGACATTTTTTAATGGCATTAAGGCGGACTTTAAAGAGGATTTATATGTTCGTATGCAGACCAACCCCTTGCGCTTTCTTGACAGCAAGGTGTTTCGACAAAGTGCCCACGCCCAAAATGCTCCAGACATTATAGATTCACTGTCTCCGGAGAGTCGGGGAAGACTTGAAGAAGTGTTGAGCGGGCTTGATAGGGCAGGGGTGCCCTATGAGAGAGATCCAACTTTGGTTCGAGGTCTGGATTACTATAACCATACGGTTTTTGAGTTTTCGACCCAGGATTTAGGGGCACAGGATGCGATTGGTGGTGGCGGTCGTTATGATAGTTTGGTTGCAGAACTGGGCGGCCCGGAGATCCCGGCAGTGGGGTTCGCAGCGGGTATTGAGCGACTGGCTCTACTGCTCGCGAGTAAAAACCAAGCATATTCGCCTATAGATCTCTATGTGGTGCCTATGGAGGGGTATAGCGGGGAGGCTTTGGCCTTGGCGGAAGCCATTCGCGATTGTGGAAATGCCAAAATCGAAGTTGATTTGACGGGAGCACGTCTGAAGGCTATGTTTAAGCGTGCAGATAAAATTGGAGCTCGCAAGGCGATAGTATTGGGAGAGTCAGAGAAAGATGCGGGCAAGGTTTTGTTGAAGGATTTGCAGATAAGGGATGCGGAGCGAGAAGTTGCTTTGGATCCGCAAGTGATTCATGATGAGCTCATGATCAAAGATGGGCGAAAGGGTTAAACTGATGAATGGTAGGTTTTTATTTGTAGGGTTGTTATGCGCAATTTTTTACAGCAATGCGGCCTTTGCAGTGGAAATGAAGGCAGGCTTCAGTGAAGGCGATTCTGTGCCCAACTTTACGCTTAAAACAGTTAACGGCGACGTTGTTGATATGAAATATGCGGCTCTCGATAATTATGTGGGCAAGTCACCCAAAACGCCGAAAAAAGCGCTGCTCTTGTCATTTTTTGCGACCTATTGCGACCCGTGCAAAAAAGAAATGCCTTTTCTCTCCGCGGTTGTGAAAGAGTATCGGGAAAAAGGATTAGAGGCTCTTTTGGTTTCAATCGATAAAGAAGAGGCGGATATTAAGATTGCCAAGGATTTAGCCGCGGAGCATGGAGTTGATTTTCCAGTGCTTGCTGATCGCTATAATATTGTAGCCAAGCGCTACGGTGTGAGTAATCTACCTTGCGTCTATTTGATCAATGCTGGCTCAAAGGTTGATTGGGTCAGTGTGGGGTATGATAAGGAGAGCCCAGCCAAGCTTTTGGCCGCAGTCCGACAAGCCATCGGTGAGCCTTTGACCGACCCTGTGCCTGAGAGCATTCAGGCCTATCTTGAGCACGAAGAGCCAAAGAAAAAAGATAAGGTAAAAAAGAAAAAGAAGAAAAAGAAGAAAAAGAAGGCTAAAAAAGGCAAGAAGAAAGCAAAAAGCAAAAAGAACGGATAACCTCTTTTCCCACTCGCATATCCAATCCTTCTATCAGTTAAGAAGGCCCTACAATATCATCCCTAAGACCTTGCCTCTTATGGCTGGGCTATGTACAAAAGCTTCGCAAACAGATGAGCGGTCGGAGCTATCTTGATCGGCAACTGGGTTCGAAATTTTGTAGAATGAGCGGTTACGAGACATACTTTGCGGACTATTTGAGTGGTTCGATTCAGTCTGGACAATTTCTCTGGGCGTTGCTTGCGGCCTGTTTTGGCGGTCTGCTCACAAGTTTTACGCCCTGCGTATATCCTTTGATTCCAATTACCATAAGGTTTTTTGGTGGAATGCAAAATGAGAAGCGTTCCCACGTGGTTCGACTGGCAGTGTTTTACGTTTTGGGAATGATGTTCCTCTATACAATTTTAGGGACCATATTTGCGTCTTTGAATTTGGTCTTTGGCTCATTTCTAGCCCATAAAGGTGTATTGTGGGGCATTGTTATTCTCTGTATGGCCATGGGAGTTTCTATGCTGGGGGGCTTCTCCTTGCAGCTGCCTGCGGCTCTTAACACCCGAGCAAGTCAGATAGGAAATAAGAGTTTAGGTGGAGCTTTTGCGATGGGGATGGTGAGTGGCCTTATTGCCGCTCCTTGTACAGGTCCGGTCTTGGCTGTCATTCTTACTTTGATCGCCAGTACGGGTGAGGTCGTTTATGGCTTTTTCTTGATGGTTGCTTTTTCATCAGGCCTGGGCTTGCCATTTTTAGTTTTGGCGCTGTCATCAACAGCCCTACAAAAGGTTCCAGGCAGTGGTCGCTGGATGGAGTTAGTCAAAATAGTTTTGGCATCGGCAATGTTTATTGTTGCTGCGTATTTTATGCGTTTTGCCTGGCCGGGCATGACTGATGCATTGGCAGGCATTCCACAAACTAATCTTGTCTTAACAATTCTTCTTCTTGCAACAGGGGGGTGCATTCTACTCCTGCTTAAAACCCGCCGGAGTGAGGTTGAATTTCGGGCGATGTGGGGAAGTACTTTTTGTTTGTCATTGGCAATAATTCTTGGGCTCTGGGGCCAGGCGAGTGAGGAGAAAACAATTGCTTGGTACACAAATCACGATCAGGCTCTTGCGGAAGCTCTAAAAGCTAAGATGCCTGTTATGATCGATTTTACGGCGGAGTGGTGTCAGGCATGTAAGGAGTTGGATGAGAAGACCTATACGGCGCCAAGTGTCATGCGTGAGGCGGAACGTTTTATCTCCTTGAAAGTAGACTCGACGGATATGGATGATGAGGTTAATCGCCTCTTTGAAAAATACAACATCTTAGGTTTGCCGACGGTTTTATTTATCGATTCTTCAGGCGAGCCGATCGACGATCCACGAGTGACAGGTTTCGTCGAGGCCGATCGTTTTCTCTTACTCATGCAAAAAATTAAATAGAGCGTCGCTTCCAAGATGGCCAATCCATGCCTCTATGCGAGCATTTGTGCATGATCATTAGAGATTAAATAATTTTTTTAATATTTTGTCATTTTTTTGCGCGTTTTTACTTTTCGGTGTTCAATGCAGCTCATTACCACGAAGGAGCGCTATTCATGAGCAAGACAACAGGTTTTTCGAACTATAACCAATTTGTACGAGACTTTGTTCGTTCGCCGGTTGGGCCCTGTAACTCCGTTGTTGAAGATATTGCGGACGAGCTTTATCAGTCCGATTATGAAGACTCATCTTCCTCTGGTGAACTTGAAGGTGGTCTTTGGGATGTGGTCGTTGACGATTAATCAGAGTTTTGGTGACTAAGACTTTTGGTTGCCCAGTCAAGGTGCAGACTGAGTTGCTGACGCCCTTTAAATTCTACTTGTTTAACAATTTTTCCATAGCTCTGATGAACAAACTCGAGTTCCGCAAATTGTCCATCGATATGCATTTGCGTCGTTGATTGATTTTCTCCGTACAGACGTCCATTTAAAAAGATAGTTGTTGGGTGAGATGCGGAAAACTCTATGGTCTTAATGGAGTGCCGTATGTCCATTGTTGTCTGCCGCTCAGTGTGAGTCTGAGTTTGGCTATAGAACCATAAGCCTGCGCCGCAGAAGGTAAAAATGAGGACGCTTAGGAGTAATGTGGTTTGGCTCTTGGCTGGGCTTGATGTATCGCTTGCCAGGCTGGGTTTCTCATGCTGCAGAATTTCCCGCACCCCCGAAATTTCGTAGCCCTGGTGCTGTACCGGATCAACACTTTCAAGTCTCTTTAGGTATTGTTCAACCGCTTTGCGATCGTTATCACGAACAGATATTTTGAGCTGTTCCGTGAGATAATTAACACTGCGCATGCGGGCATGGTAGTGATACCCAGAAGGACTTTTTTGAAATTTGGCAAGTTCGTCTCGAGTGTCACGGACTCCCATAATATTGAGTATTTCGCGAAACTCAGCCCTTAGGCTGCTCATGCTTAGAGGGCGCATTTCCATGTCGACGGCAAGACATCGTTCAAGAATAGTGACGAAATCGTGGGAGAGATCGGGCCGTTGTTCAAAAAGAGAAGCGGGGCGCTCATTGTGAAATTTCTGTTCGAGAAGGTAGGGGGATTTTGCTGTGAATGCAAAATTACCACTTGCGAGAAAATAGAGAAGTGAACCTAAGGCAAAAATATCTGTGCGTTGTTCGAGTGGTTGATGACGGAGCTGCTCCGGTGCAATAAATCCAGGAGTGCCAATGACTTCAGTTTGTGGATCTGCTGCTGCGTCATCAAGAGGATGATCCTCCGTAATTGCTTTGACGATACCAAAATCGCCCAAAACCAGTCGACCTTTGTCCATAAATACATTTTCAGGTTTTAAGTCACGATGTAAGATGCCTTTAGCGTGAGCAACATCAAGAGCAGTACAAAGCTCTGCGCCAATGGATACGAGTACGCTTTCGGGAATCTTAGGAACCTGCTTCTCGATGTCTCCCAAATGAGGACCGTCAATGTATTCCATGCAAAGATAAAATCCATGCTTCGAGTCATGACCGAAATCAAAGATGTCTACGATTCCCGGGTGTCTTAGCGCCGCAATAGCTCTTGCTTCGCGTTCAAAACGCTGGCGCACTTTTTCATTTTGAAGAAATTCAGGCAGTAAAATTTTGATCGCTACGGGAATATTCAGTTTTGGATGTGTGCCAAGAAAAACTGTGCCCATGGCACCGCGAGCGAGCGCCTTGTCGATGGCATAAGGGCCTATATGGGGAACCTTTTCGGCCATGGTCTTGATTGGGCAATGGGGTTAGGAGTCAGCGCATAATTGCTCGACGATGTCAGCAATATCCTTGGACTGCAGTTTGGGGTGTGCGACCTGGCCCAGGGCACTGCGGCTAATCGCCACCGGCGAATGGGGGCACATATCAAGGCAATTGCGCGGTAAGATATCAAACGCTTTCTTGCCTTCGCTGACCCGGGAATTTCTTAGCTCTACAAATTTATCCAGGTTTTCGAGTGAACCCTGTGCCTGGCAAGCCCCTGTACAAATCACGAAGAGGGTTTCATTGGTTATTGGAACTACAATATTTGGGTCGAGTGCAGATGCAGCATAAACATGGCTTGGTGGAACATCTTCCGTTGTTGCTATTTCCTGCAGGCTTTCATGAGTCACTTTTCCATCAGGATGTTTTGTTAAGATGCTATTGCGCAAGCGAAAAAGTTCTCCCGGATCCATGGGCTGATGTGTTTGTGGGAGTGGTGGACCGGCGTTTGGTAGTAGTGGACTCATATCAATCTCCTTGTTGCTTGGCTTTTGTTGGAGTTGTTGCTTTTGGGGAAAGTTCTAAAACAATATCGTCTTTCTTGACGTAGCCTAATTCTTTTCGAATGGTTCGCTCTTGGTACTTGGGGTTAGTGCGCAATGCCCTAACCTCTTTTTGTAAGACTTCGATTTGTTCTTCCAGGAGCTTATTTTGATTTTGTAGCTGTGTTAGGTCGTCGCGAACTTTACGGCGTTGTTGCCAGCCGTCTGGTGCAATAAAAGTGTGGAGGATGAGGGCCAGAGCGAGTACGGTGGCCGAGCTTAGGACAATCAATTGGAATTGGCTAAGGTTTTTCATGTTAGAGTTCTGCTTCAGTTGCAATCGCCAGCTTGGTAAAGCCAATTTTACGGGAAATGTCCATGACTTTGACGACATTTTCGTGATCGGTTTTGCCGTCGGCTTGAATAATAACCGTAGCCTCTTTTTGCTGAGAAAAAATGCTTCCGAGTTCGTCTTCAAGAGTCTCCAGGGACAACATTTTATCGCGGAGAATGAGATTTCCCTCTTTGGTTAGGGCGATTACCACAACCTGATCCTGTTCTTTTTGTACACTACTTGAGGCCTTGGGAAGATCCACTTCGATGCCAGGGTTTTGTGCGAAAGTTGTCGTGATCAAGAAGAAGACAAGAAGAATGAAGACAATATCAATGAGCGGGGTGATATTCACTTCGACGGCGGAACGACGCTTTTTGGCTGTGGAAAAGTTCATGATGGCGTTTAATCCTGTGTGACCACCTCGATGATACTTATGGATAAATCTTCCATTTCGGCAACCAGTTGTTCGATATGACTTTGCAAATAGCGGTGAAAAATTAACGCGGGTATTGCTACAGAGAGGCCCACGGCTGTGGTTATCAAAGCTTCCCAAATACCACTGGCGAAGACCCCCGGATCACCGAGGCCAAATTCTTCAATACGTTGAAAAACGCGAATCATTCCCAGCACAGTTCCAAGAAGTCCTAATAGTGGTGTGAGCATGGCGATGGTACCGATGACTTCAACGTAACGCTCCAGTTTAACACTTTCACTGCGGCCACTTTCCTCAGCGATTTCTTTAAGAGTAGCTCGCGGTTTCGTGTTATTGCCCAAGATTGCAGTGTATATTCTTGAAATGGTACTTGCGTTTTGCTCGCAGAGTAGGAGGGCATCAGAGATGCGCTTTTCTTTAGCCAGTGTATGGATGCGATCGATAAAGCCCTGGTCCAGAACCCGGTGCCGTTGAAGGCGCCAGAGCCTTTCAAGAAAAATTCCGAGTGCAATAATTGAACAGAGACCGATAGCTACAACAATCGGTCCTCCTTTAAGCAAGAATGCATATATATTAACCATCAGTTTTGGTTTGCTCCTTATTAAAAACGCAAGGTTTGTGAATCAAACGCTTCACGCAGGCTGCTCTTATACCGTTCTCGCTGGGCTCTCTCAAGGGCTTGCTCACGGAAAGCCTCCGCTTTGTCTTCCTCCCCCAGCGAAAGATAAGAAATCGCAGAGCGAAGCAAGGGATTGGGATAGGTTGGGGTGGCTTGGGCGGCGGCGGCGAAGCATTCGATGGCTTTGTTGTACTCACCTTCCTGACTGGCCAGCACGCCCATAAGTTCATGGGCCAGTGGGTATTCAAAGTCGCATTCCAGCGCTTTTTCGGCGGCCGCATAAGCTTCCGAGGATTTGTTTTCCGAGGCCAGCATCTTGCCAAACTCTGTCCAGCACCAGCTGGAGTTGGGCGCCAATTTGAGCGCTCGCTGCAATGCCTCTACCGCAAGGTCCCATTCTTGCTCCTGGCTCTCAATCCTGTAAGCCATCGCAGTCGCCAGGTGTGATTCAAAGAGTTTGGGGTGAGCCATTGTGGCAGCTTTGGCTGCAGAAAGAGCATTGGCTTTGGATTTTTCAGGAGCTTGGGAGAAGAGCCAATACCGTTGTGCATAGGCGAGCGCTTGCAGAGCAAAAGCATGGGCGCGGATCTCAACGGCATGAGTAGCACTCAAGTGATTGCAGAGATCGACCGTAAGTTCATTGGCGCTCGCTTCGAAATATAAATAAGAGCGCCTTGCATCCTCAATGCTTTCTTCTTCGAATTCATTGCTTTCGGTGGCATGTATGCCGCCAGCAGAACGGGTGCGCTTTTGCTCGATATCCATTGCCAGCCATGGATTCATTGAGCCCGTAGTCGGTTGAATGTGTTGGAAGCCTTGTTTTTTCTCCTGGATTTTGCGGTCAAAAAATTCTCTGGGTACGTGGATTTGTAGTTCTGCCTCCAAGGGAGTGTCTGGTTCATGCTCAGGAAGAAAATTTAAGAGGCTTTCAAGTTTAAAATCAAAACGCTGAGCAATCTCGCGTAAGCTTTGTCCCTGCGGCAGTGTGAGTTTCGGCATCATATGCACGTAACATAAGCGTCGATTGCAGGCCATATGTACATTCAAAGAATAATCGGTTGCACTTTTGCGCTGAAGGGCTTAGAGCCATAGCAGGAGCGAAGAATGTTGGACTTTTTACAAGAATTAGGCATTGAGGATGTAAATTCGGGAGCTTCAGCTGGGAGTTTTCTCAATACGGGGGGGGCGCTTTTAAGCAGTGATTCTCCCTGCGATGGGCAAAGTATCGCCAGCGTAAAACTGGCAACCAAGGAAGATTACGAAGAAGTTGTGGCCAAAGCCATCGAGGTGTTTCCCCGCTGGCGTATGGCTCCTGCGCCTCTGCGTGGCGAAATCGTCCGACAAATGGGTGATATTTTGCGCCAATACAAGACACAACTTGGACAACTGGTGGCCTATGAGATGGGAAAAATTCTTCCCGAGGGTGAAGGTGAAGTTCAGGAAATGATCGATATTGCGGATTTTTCAGTCGGTCTTTCGCGTCAACTCTATGGCTTAAACATCATGTCAGAAAGGCCTCAGCATCGTTTGAGTGAAGTATGGCATCCGCTTGGCTGTGTAGGTATTATTTCTGCCTTTAATTTTCCCGTTGCGGTTTGGTCCTGGAATGCCTTTATCGCTGCTGTCTGTGGCGATGTGATGGTGTGGAAGCCCTCTTTGAAAACACCGCTCTGCGCTATTGCGGTGCAAAAACTCATGGACAAGGTTTTGGCAGAACATGGCTTTTCCGGAGTGATGGGTTTGGTTATCGGTACGGATGAGGAAGTTGGTGAAACTTTGATTCATGATAAGCGGATACCACTGGTTTCTGCCACCGGTTCATGCCGCATGGGAAGGCATGTGAATGAAGTTGTGGCTGGGCGCTTGGGCCGTTGTCTGCTGGAGCTGGGAGGAAATAATGCTCTGGTTGTGATGCCGGATGCGGATCTGGAATTGGCTTTGGGCGCGGTGCTTTTTGGCGCAGTCGGTACGGCAGGTCAGCGCTGCACCACCACGAGACGACTCTTGGTGCATCAGGATATTGCTAAGGATTTTATTGCTCGCTTGGAGCGAGCTTATGGGCAGGTGCGGATTGGTGATCCACTCAGCGAGGGTACCTTGATGGGGCCACTCATTGATCAGGATGCGGTGGAGCAAATGCAGAATGCGCTCAAAGAGGCTCTTCGTCAGGGCGGTGAAATTCTGTTCGGCGGTGAGGTGCTTGGTGGCGATGAATATGCTTCTGGAACCTATGTTCAGCCTGCGATTGTTTTGGCCAACGCGGATATGCCTATTGTTCAGCAGGAAACCTTTGCACCGATTCTTTACGTGTTAAGCTTTAGTTCTCTGGATGAAGCCATCGCCATACAAAATGATGTGCCGCAAGGTTTATCCAGCGCTGTTTTTACGGATTCCATGCGTGATGCAGAAACTTTTCTCTCAGCTATGGGGAGTGATTGCGGTATTGCCAATGTGAATGTTGGTACCAGTGGAGCTGAGATCGGTGGCGCTTTTGGTGGGGAAAAAGATACGGGTGGTGGGCGTGAAGCCGGCTCTGATGCCTGGAAGGCCTATATGCGTCGTCAAACGCAAACGATAAATTGGTCTACGGATTTGCCTTTGGCCCAGGGGATATCGTTCGGCTAATGGAAACACTGCAGATCAAAGAGTTAGATTTAGATTATAAGAGTGTCCTGATTCGTGTGGATTTCAATGTTCCCTTGCGTGATGGAGAGGTACAAAGTGATGCCCGCATCAAGGCAGCTTTACCGACCATTGAGGCGGTTATGGGTAAGAATACCAGGATAACATTGGCCTCTCATTGTGGTCGACCCCGTGGCCAGCGCAATCGAAAATTCAGTATGGAGCCTATTGCCCAGCGTCTTGCGGAGCTTGTTGATGCGGAAGTGCTCTTGGCGGAAGATTGTATTGGGGACTCGGTTGAAAGTTTGGTCAAGGGACAAAAGTCTGACCAAATTATTCTCTTAGAGAATTTGCGCTTTCACGCAGGGGAAGAAAAAAATGATGTTGAGTTTGCACGTAAACTCGCTCGTCCACATGATGCCTATATTAACGATGCTTTTGGGGTTTCTCACCGGGCTCATGCTTCCGTTGATGGGATTACGCAGTTTATTCCCGAATGCGCAGCTGGCTTTCTCCTCGAACGAGAGGCGGAGATGATTACATCTTTGCGGGAGGATGTGACGCCACCTTTCGTTGCCCTTATTGGCGGTGCGAAAGTTGCAGACAAAATAGGTGTGCTTGATGCGTTGCTGACGCGAGTTAATGTCCTGTGCATCGGTGGAGCAATGGCCTACACTTTTTTATCGGCGAAGGGAGAGTCGATCGGTAATTCAAAAGTCGAAGCAAATATGATGTGGACCGCAAAGCAGATTCTTGAACGGGCCGCGGCCCATGACGTCGAGTTGCTCTTGCCGGTCGATCATGTGGCAGTGGAGGAGTTTAGTGAAAGTGCACCGGTGCAAATTGTAGCCGGGCCCGCTCTTGGAAATTCTGCTATAGGGGTGGATATTGGACCGAAGACCCTTTCCCTTTGGTCGGAGCATATCAAGGAGGCAGGAACCATTTTCTGGAACGGTCCAATGGGGGTGTTTGAGTGGGATGGGTGTGCCAAGGGAACAGTTGGTATTGCTCAGGCAGTTGCACAAAGTGAAGCGACAAGCGTTGTTGGCGGCGGTGATTCGGTGGCCGCCCTTGAGAAGGCTGGCGTGAGTCAGCATATTTCCCATGTCTCTACCGGTGGTGGAGCGTCTTTGGAGCTTTTAGAAAAGGGCTCATTGCCGGGGATCGACGCTTTGAATAAACGAAACAGGGGATAGTCAGGTGCGCAAAAAACTTATTGCTGGAAACTGGAAGCTCAATTGTACGCAGGCAGAGGCCGGTGCCCTCTTGCGAGACCTAAGACGATTGCTCAGCAGTATGCGACATTGCGATTTTTTGGTGCTGCCGCCCTACACAGCTTTGGCTCAGGCAGCGAAAACCCTGGAGGATTCTTCAATCGCTTTGGGGGCTCAGGAAATTTATTACGAGGATAAAGGGGCTTTCACAGGGGCCATCTCCGGCCCATTGCTTAAGGATATTGGTTGTTCCTATACCTTGGTTGGGCATTCCGAGCGCCGGCAACTCTTTGCCGAGACTTTGGAAACAAGTCTTCTACGGGTGCAAGCAGCATGGCGTGCCGGATTAGAGCCGATGCTTTGTGTGGGGGAAACCCTGGAAGAGCGTGAAAGTAACCGTAGTGCGGAGGTTGTGTTGGCACAGCTTGAAGCGGTCGTCGGGAACTCTTCTCTTGAGGAATTGCAGCACTTAAGTGTGGCGTACGAACCGGTTTGGGCTATCGGCACGGGCAAAGTTGCCACGCCGCAGCAGGCTCAAGAGATCCATAGCGTTATACGCGAACGTTTTTACGCCCTTGATTCAGCCTTGGGTGATAAAGTCAGATTGCTTTATGGCGGAAGTGTTAAGCCTGACAATGCGGCGGAACTTTTAGCTCAGGCGGATATCGATGGTGCTTTGGTGGGCGGTGCCAGTTTGAAGGCTGCAGATTTTGCTGCCATCGGTCGGGCCTGCGCTTAGTCAGAAAATATAAAATTATTTCTTTTCTTCCGCAGGAGTGGGCTGCTCTGCTCCGGGAGCTGCTTCAGGCTCTGCAGGGCTATCCGCATTGGCTGCATCATCATTTTCAGGTGCTGCTTCACCTGTAGCAGGTGCTGCGGTTTCGGTTACTGTCTCGGCTGCTGCTTCGGCTGCATTTTCCTCATCCGCACCCTCGGCTTTTGCCGCTTCAGCTTTTTCAGCTGCTTCGGCTTTTTGCGTTTGCTCCTGTAAATCTTGTTTAATGACAGAGGTTTGGCGTGAGCTGAACACGGAGAGGGCAAGGGATGTGATCATAAAGATAACCGCGAAGGTGGTGGTGATTTTTGCCAGAAAGTCACCGGCACCACGACCACCAAAGATTTGGCTAGAGGCACTGCCTCCAAAAGCGGCACCCATGCCACCACCTTTGCCCGATTGCAGAAGCACAACAACAATCAAAAATATAGATGTGATAATATGTACAATAGTTACAAGAGTTTCCATAATCGTCTACTTCCTTCGAGCTCTATGTGGTGCGGCAGGGGAGACTCGAACTCCCACAGTATTTCTACCACCAGCCCCTCAAGCTGGCGCGTCTACCGATTCCGCCACTGCCGCGACAGTCGGCGCCAATAGCAGGGGAGGCGGGAGGTGTCAACGATCCCGCCCCGTCATGAATAGGCCAGGGGCATGGAAAGAATTAAAAAAGTGAGTGATTTTAACCGGATCATGGGTATAATGCGAGGCATCGCAGGGTTTGCGGGGATTTTGAGGCATCGATGGGAATACGGTTCAAATTAAGTCTTTTTGTTGTTTGCTTTGTATTCTCTTTGCTCAGCGTTTTGGAGGCGGTGAGCCTGCGGGTTGAACGACAGATTTACCTGGATGAAATGGAAGATCGGGCGGTTGCTTTGCTCGAATCATTTTCGATTCCCTGTGCGGTGGCGATGGCAAACCACAATCTGCCGACCCTTGATACCTATATTATACAATTTGCTAAGGCAGCAAATCAGATGGATTTACGATACCTGGCGGTGTTGGACTTTGATGGCAAAACAGTAGCCCATACCCATACAGGTAAGTTCGGTTCCTATGAGAAAGATGAGTTCACCTTAAAGGCTCTGGCCAGTGATGAGCCTGTTCTCCGGCAGCACGATGTGAATGATGAGAAAATTTTGGAGGTATCCGTACCTATTGTTAGTGGTTTACGCTGGGGAACCTTAAAGGCAGGGTTCCACCTGCAGCAGCTGGAAGCAAAGTTGGCGGCGGGGCAGAAGCGTTCCCTCTTGATCGGGCTTCTTGTTTCCTTGGGAGCGGCCTTGCTGGCCTATGTGTTCCTTTCCTATTTGGTGCTCAAGCCATTATTGCGTATGAGCCGCATGGCTAAAGATTTTGGTCAGGGTAATTTGGAGGTGAGGGTCGATGTTCCGCAAAAAGATGAGATTGGTCTTTTGGCTGAGCGTTTCAATGGGATGGCTGCGCAAATTCAAGGCTATACGGGCGGTCTAAGACGATTGGTTGAGGAAAGAACCGAAGAGCTTGAAAGCGTGAACCAGCGGCTTCGCTCAGCCAATACGGAGTTGGAGCGTTTGGCGCAGACGGACCCTTTAACAGGACTCTATAATAGGCGCTATTTTTTAGAGCAATTGGATGTTGAGATTAAGCGGGCAGGGCGAAATCCGCACTCTTTTTGTCTCCTTATTTTGGATGTGGACCATTTTAAGAATTATAACGATCAGAATGGGCATCCGGCGGGAGATGCACTTTTGCAGCATTTGGCCGCTGTACTGGAGTCTAATCTGCGTACCACAGATATCCTATGTCGCTATGGTGGTGAGGAGTTTGCAGTACTCTTGCTGGATACGGAGTTGGAAGAGGGGAACAATACGGCGAATAAAATCCGCGAGGTTATCTCGATTCAGCCTTTTGACCATGCAGAAAAACAGCCCCAGGGGTGCTTAAGCGTAAGTGTTGGCATTGCGGCCCATCCCTTTGATGGGGAAAATAGTGAAGAATTGATTGACCATGCGGATCAGGCTTTATATCAAAGTAAGGCGCGAGGGCGTAATTGTGTTACGAGTTGGACAGAGATGTCCGTGGCTTAGGTAGAGTGGCACAAAACAGGTGTTATAGAGTTAGGGCATATGTATTCTTTCAAAAAGCTTAAGCAAGGGCGCAAGGTCTGGGGAATTGGCTTACTCTTCTGCGCAGCCCTGCTTTGGGCTTCGGCCTGTCAAAACTCTAAGGAATCGACTCTCACAACAAGTCCGGAGAAAGTTATTTCTCCGGAGGCAGCTCTAAGTGTGCCGGCACGACCTAAGGTGTTACGTTTTGGTTTAACGCCCTATTTGCCCAAAGAGCAGATGCGTAAGCAGTTTGAACCGCTGGCAGAATATTTGAGTAAGGAATTGAATATTAGGATTAAGCTGGTTTTCAGTAATAGCTATGCGAATTTAACGAAGCTTCTCAAAAATAAGAAGATTGAATTGGCAGTGCTTTCACCTCTTGCTTATGTTGAGGCGAAAAAGATTAATGAGGATTTGCAGCCATTGGTTACCCATATTGCTGACGGTTCAAGCACCTATGTCGGTTATATTGTTGCACCGATTGGTACAAAGGCTGAGCACGTACGTGATCTCAAAGGCGCTAAGTTTGCTTTTGTTGATCAGCAGTCTGCCAGTGGTTTCTTATACCCTAAGGCCTATATGATTCGTGAGGGTATAAAAGCAGAAGAGCATTTTAAGAAAATTCGTTTTGCGGGCAACCACACCAAAGTGTTGAAATGGATTGAGAGTGGCTATGTGGATGCGGGAGCCACCTATTCGACAGCGCTCAAATTGGCTGCCGGCGATGCGGATGCGGGGTTGGGCTTTAAGGTGTTGGCTAAGACCGGGCGGATTCCCTATGATGCTTATTGCGCCAGCAGCGCGGTTTCTGATAGCTTAGCCCTTGAAATCAAAGAGATTTTTAAAAACCTGAGCACCAGAACAAAGATTGGCCGTCAGGTTCTGGGGGGCGTGATTGCCATCAATGGTTTTGTCGAGGTTGATGATGCACATTATGATGAGGTGCGGGAGGTGGCGAGACTGATGGACAGTCAGTTGCCCAATTCTGTTGACAGTGGTATATATAAGCCTTAGTAGGTCGTCGAGTTTTTAGAACTTATTGAATGTGAAAGGGATGATATTATGGCGACAATGATCACCGAGGAGTGCATCAACTGTGGAGCTTGTGAGCCTGAGTGCCCAAACGAGGCCATTTTTGAAGGCGAAGATATTTACCTTATTAATCCGGATAAGTGCACTGAGTGTGTAGGGCATTTTGATGAAGAGCAGTGTGCTGCAGTTTGTCCTGTGGATTGCTGTGTGCCTGATCCAAATATTCCAGAATCTGAAGAACTCCTGCTTAAGCGTGCTCAGACTTTGCACCCTGGCAAAGATTTTGGTGAGGAATTCCCTTCACGCTTCCGTAATTAAAGTTTATCTGCTTAAATTAGCGTTTCCATTTTGGATCTTTGCTACGGTTTCTGACTGAGGCAATTAGATCCGGCAAGCTAACCGTATTTGCCTTGCGAGCAACCCATCCAGGTATAGAGCCCCCCGGATCCGTATAGAGCCAATAGGTGAGGTGCGTGCGATTTGGGCCCAGCGCTTTTAAGGTCCAGCTGCCGTCACACAACTTGAGGCGAACCGCATCTTCACGGGGCTTGGGGCCAATCTCGTGTTCTGCAGCCCAGCGCAAGTAGTAGGTTGCTTCAGGTGGTTTATTTTCGGTGGTGACTTTAAGAACATAGTCGCGCATATCAACGAGTGGCGGATCGAGTCTTTGGTATTGATACCAGTTTTTCTCGTCTACTTTTTTGATAATTTTTGCCTCGATAACGTAGGGCATAAACTCAGAGAAATTATTGACGTCGCGGACAACATTCCAAACCCGTTCCGCAGGAAAATCGAGAACGGTTTCTACTTTTATTTCGCGAACTCGGTCGTTGCCAACGTCCCTGGACCAGATTGTAAGCCCATCACTTTCGCTGGCTTTTTCCCACTGGGATGCGGCGGAGACTGACCAGGAAATACATGTCATGAGGCAGATAAGGGATATGGTACGAATCATCTTTTTCTCCAGGAAGCAAAGATTACAGCATAATTATCGGTTCTTTGAGGTCGAAGGTTGCGCCGGTATGCGTTTTGTCTTTTCTCATGAATATTATTAGAATCAATAACTTAGCTCTTTGGCAGAATAACTTCGAAAGTTGTGCCTTCGCCAAGGGCGCTTGTCACGTTAATCTCGCCGTTATGATCTTCGACAAAGCGCTTAACGATGGCCAGTCCGAGGCCAACCCCGTGCTCCTTACCGGCGGTGATAAAGGGCAAAAACATCTTTTCCTGAACATCCTCCGGGATACCCGGCCCGTTGTCCTGGACCATAATGTGCAGGGAGTTATTTTGTGTGCTCAGACTAATTGTTAACGACTCACCATGCTTGAGGACTTCAATGGCGTTACGTGCCAGATTGTAGATAATACGTTTGGTTTTACTTAAGTCGCATACAGCACTTTCACCTCTTGTTTCCACCTGTAGACTTATTTCTCGTGGTCGACATTGTACATCTAAACTCTCGCGAATTTCTTTGCCAAGGTCTTCAAGCTTAAAGAGCACCTTAGATACTTGATGTTTGCCTTGTGCATAGGAGAGTAGGTCGCCAATCATAGAAGTCATCTCATCGACCTGTTGCAGAATAGAGGTACTCATCTCCATACGTTTTTCTGAATTTTCTTCCTGGCGAAGCACTTGGGCAAAGGCCGAAATCACAGTCATTGGATTGCGCAAATCATGGGCT
Source organism: uncultured Bdellovibrionales bacterium (assembly GCA_964013445.1). Lineage (GTDB taxonomy): Bacteria > Myxococcota > XYA12-FULL-58-9 > XYA12-FULL-58-9 > JASMKV01 > JASMKV01. Next base: position 24,648 of record CAXGWX010000005.1, read on the forward strand.
ACACCTGCCAACATATGCCCCACGGCGACAAGACGTTGGGTGTCAAATTGCCGCTGCCGATTGATTGCAACGCTGACAGTTCTTGCGATTTGCCCGGCGATGAGTGTCAGCAGTCTGCCGTCCTCAAGGCTGTAGTAGTCCTTGCCAGGCATTGTTTCTTTGGGGTTCATCACTTCGACTGCACCGATCACCTGATTATCCCAGAAAAGAGGGACGGCGATGGCTGCTTCGACCGGGTAAGCAAGTTCGTTTGCCAGTTTCGCATCGTGTCGCGGGTCATCTTGGGGGTTGTTGACAATAAGTGGTTTGGCGTTCTTGGCAACCCAGCCAACCAAGCCTTGCCCCAGATCAATTTTCAGCTGTTTAAGTTCATTATCTTTATCGCTTAGGGTTTCTCGAAAATAGAGTTGACCACTCTCTTCCTCTAGAAGGAGTATTGAGCCGGCATCGGATCGCAGATGGGAACAGGTTTGTTCAATGATTGTATTTAAGAGGTGGTCCAAATTGTTTACGGAGTTGATGGCCTTTTCAAAATTAAAGAGCAGGTCGAGTTCATCCCGTCGTTTGTCCGCTTGCTTTCTGGCCTTTTCAAGATCTTTATTGCGCTCAAGAAGCTTCTCGGCGAGCTTGGCATTTTCAATGATATAGTGAGTTTGTGCAGCAATGGCTTGGAGAAGCCCCAGGGCTTGCTCGGAACACTCTTGAATGTTGAGAACCTGCAATACGGCAACCGCATTTCCGGCTTTATCAAGTACGGGGACCGCAATGAGGTTTTGAGTCTTGAATCCTGAATATTCATCGAATTTGGCGTTGAAGCGTGGATCATTATAGGGGTCGGTGCTGGTAAGTGCCTGGGTATTTTTAGCCACCCAGCCAGCAATGCCTGAACCCAGTGTAAGGCGAATTTCCTTATTCTCTGAGCCTTGGGCAACTTTTGACCAGATTTCATTACGCCTTCGATCAACGAGAAAAAGAGTGGTTCGCTCCGCGTTAAGGAGTCGGGACACTTCCGGAACGATCCGTGAAAATAGTGCATCCAGGCCCAAGGCCGCCCCTGAAAGAGCTTCGCCAATTTGGATTAGGGCATTCAACTGTTCTGTTGAGCTATTTTCTTGCGGTGTACTCATGAGTGTTTAGTGTGCATCATCCCAATTATTGCCATAGTCAATATCAATTTCCAGCGGGACTTTTAGCTGCATAACACCCGACATTTCATTTTTCATAAGATCAACGATCATGTCTTTTTCGGCATCAGGCGCTTCAATGATTAACTCATCGTGCACCTGAAGAATCAGCTTACTTTTTAGGCCTTGCTCTTGTAATTGCCGATCGATGTTAAGCATGGCCATCTTGATAAGATCTGCCGCAGAGCCTTGAATAGGGGTGTTCATCGCGATGCGCTCGGCAGCTTGTCGAATATTCTTATTTTGTGAATTGATTGTCGGCAGATAGCGTTGCCTGCCCATAATTGTTGTTACATAGCCATTCTTGCGCGCAAACTCGATAGATTCTTCGAGGAAATCCCTGATTGCAGGATATTTGGAAAAATAGGCTTCTATAAAGCTTTTGGCTTCAGCACGAGAAATGTTGAGCTGCTTGGCAAGACCAAATTCCGTCAAGCCATAAAGGATTCCGAAATTAATAGCCTTTGCTTGTCGGCGCATTTCGCTTGTTGGCTCTTCACCGGCGGAAAGGATTTGTCGTGCGGTTTGTGTGTGAATGTCGATGCCATCATTAAAGGCTGAAACAAAACCTTCGTCAGCACAAAGATGAGCCAGCATACGCAATTCGATTTGTGAATAATCGGCCGAGATGAGCTGCCAACCAGGTGGGGCAATAATTGCCTTGCGAATTCTTCGCCCATCTTCTGTGCGAATAGGGATGTTTTGTAGGTTAGGATTAGAGCTGGATAGGCGTCCAGTAGCAGTTCCGGTTTGATTAAAGTGGGTGTGTAAGCGCCCTGTTTCCTGGTTGACCAGTTTGGGCAGAGCATCAACGTAGGTTGATTTGAGCTTACGAAGAAGCCGATGAGATAAGATTATTTCAGGCAATTCATAGTCCCGCGCCAATGTTTCCAGGACTTCCTGATCAGTCGAGTAACCGGTTTTGGTTTTCTTAATTACCGGATAGCCAAGCTCGTTAAAAAATACTTCAGCCAATTGTTTGGTCGAGCCGAGATTGATTTCTTTCCCTATAATTGCGTAGGCATCTTGTTCCAGGCGGTGGATACGTCCTTCAAGCTCCTCGGCAAAGGTTTCCAGGGCAGCGGTGTCGAGAAGGACACCATTGCTTTCCATGCGGGCCAAAACGGCCATGAGTGGTAGCTCGATATCGTCGTAAAGCGCCTGCAATTTTGTTTCAGACATTTTAGGGAGTAGTTTTTCAGTTAAGCGCAGCGCAATATCCGCATCTTCCGCCGCGTAGGTTGTGGCCTCAGCAATTGGAACCTGGGCAAAAGGAATGGCGCTCTTTCCGGTTCCGGTAAGCTCTTTATAGGTGATTGTTTTGTGACCGAGTTCTTCACGGGCTAAGGCATCCAGATTGAATGCGGTGCGTCCGGGATCGAGGCAGTAGGCAATGAGCATCGAGTCGTATTTGGCATTAACCAGGTCAATCCCTGCCCGCGCAAATGTATTGATTTCATATTTCAGATTTTGCCCTATTTTTTCAATCTTTGGGTCTTCGAGAATTGGCTTGAGGGCTTTTAGGGTAGCGTCTTTTGCCAGTTGTTGCGGGGTTTCATCACCTTCGTGTGCGAGAGGGATGTAGCAAGCTGGGGAGTCGGGTAGGCAGAGTGCAACACCAAGAATGTCTGCTTGGGTGGCTTCGATGCTGGTTGTTTCAAGATCTATGGATATGCGTTTTACACTCTTTATCTTCTTGATGAGGTCGTTCAATTCTTTTTCCTGTAGAATTGTTTTGTACGCAGAACGATCGATTGTAGACCCTGAAGTGTTGGCTCCGGAAGCTGGAGCGGCGCTGTCGTCAGATGAATTTAGATTGAAGCTTTCGAGTAAGGAATTTGACTCGATCTTTTGTAAAAAGGCGCGGAGGGCGTCCTGGTTTGGTTCTTTTATGAATAAATCTTTTATCTTTTCTTCGAGAGGAACATTATCATCCAGGGTCGCAAGTTTCAGAGACAGTTCTGCAAGATCAACATTTTCCAGTAGAGATTTTTCAAACGCCTTAAGTTTTTCCTTGCTGCCTAGTCCGACAACAATTTCTGGAATATGACCGAACTCGAGAATGAGTTTCGCTGCGCTTTTTTTACCGATTTTTGGAACACCGGGGATGTTGTCACTGCTATCACCGGCAAGAGCAAGAACATCGAGAACGTGTTCAGGATAAACACCAAAGTATTCTTGCACATCCTCTCTACCGTAAAACTTATCCTTCATCGGGTCAAAAAGAGCCACCTCGCTGGAAACCAGCTGCATAAGGTCTTTGTCGCCACTAACAACAGTAACCTCGTAGTTTTCGCTTAGCCCGTTTTTACAGAGAGTAGCGATAATATCATCCGCCTCATAGCCGCCAAGTTTCAGAACGGGAATATTAAGGGTTTCGACAAATTCGTGAATAAGGGCAAACTGCGGTATGAGATCTTCGGGGGGAGCATCACGGTTTGCCTTATAGTGGTCATAAATTTTATGGCGAAAGGTCGGTTCGGGGGTATCAAAGGCTATCGCTAAATGCTTGGGTTCCTCGGTACGTAAAAGTTTGAGAAGCATGCGGGCAAAGCCAACCACCGCATTGGTGGGGATTCCGGTACTGGTCGTTAAGGGGCGAATGCCATAAAACGCACGAAAGATATAACCGCTACCATCAATGAGATATAATTTTTCTTTATTGGCCATGAGATTGCTTTTCTATTCCTTCTTCATAAATTCGGAGACCGCGGATGGGTTCTGCATAGTATGCTAAAACAAGGTCATTGTTGTCTTTAACGGCAAGATCCAGATAGGTGCCGGCTGGACCTTTCGAGTCGATAAGATAATGGGACCACTGATTATTTTCGTGTTTTAAGAGACGGACGTTTGAATCGCGGAAGCCACTTCCATATTCTTCATAAGCGATAAACAACGTTTTGCTTTTGGGTTGATAAGTGGCAGCAAAGTTGCCGGAGTTGTCGCAAATTAGTTTTGATTGCCAGCCTTTTGTAGTGCGTTTGGCCCAGCGAATTTGACTCTTAACGCTTTGAGTAAAAATAATTTCCGGCTCACCGTCAACAAAGAAGAGATGACTGCGCCATCCTGGACTCAATCGTCTGGCAACCTCTTCGCTGGTAAAGGTTTCGCCGTCTAACTTTCCGAGATAGAGTGTGGAGTGGCGTAGATCCCAATCCATATAGCTGATCCAGAAGACATCATCTTTTAGCACAACCGATATCCGAACGGTAAAGCTGCCTATAGCGTCCGTAAGCGGCTTTTTGTCCCACTCTCCAGGGGCACTCCGTTGGGCGTGAATAAGCTGGCCACTTGTGATGTAGTAAAAGGCGTGGGCTTTATTGTTGGCGTCGAAAACGAGTTCGCCACCCATGCCGATTTCCAGCCCCCAAGCTATCTGTTCGCTTTGCCAATTTTCAGGTTGGCTTTGCCAGGCAAAACGTAGGATTTTTTGATCCTGATCATAAAAAAGGATATTTGGTTGGTCATTCTTGTCGACAGCTAAACCAATGTACTTGCCAACAGCTCCTTTGTGGAGTGCGGTTTCGATGCTCCAGCCTTTATCGTTTCTACGGGCATAGCGCACATCTCCCTTGGTGACATCGCAGTAGGCCATATGAATGTTGCCTTTCGAGTCAACAGCTGTACGTGGCCACCAACCGGTTTTTTGCTGCGCATTACCACCATCGAGTATGCTTCTAATGCCTGGTGCCTTTACAACATCCGGTACAGGCGCTTTATCCTCGCAAGCTGATAAGAGAAAGAAGAGTAAGAGACTATAGATGTAGGAGCAGATACGAGGTTTAGTGATCATCGGTTGGGCTCCAGGAGTTTCGTAATGTAGGTTTGTAGAGCAAAAACCGGTGGAACCCGCGAACTCTTAATTTGTAAGTCACATTCACCAATTTTTTTCAGGGCTCCCTGAAGCTCTATTAAACTATAGTTGTTGGCTTGTCCTTTGAGAGATTGAATAAGAAAGTGCCTGGAGCCAATTTCCTTAGCGAGGTCGTATTCTGACAGACTGTAGCCCGCAAGGCTCTTTATACCAACAAGTTGTCTTAGATGTCGGGCAAGCATGGTGAGCACGAGGAGGGCGTTTTCACCGCCGTCAATAACGCTTTTAAGTAAAGTGAGGGCTAACGCTGTGTTTCTGCTGCCGATGGCATCGTTGAGTTCAAACACGCTATGTAGGCGCGTCGCGGCCACACACTCCTGAACAACTTCAAAGGTTATTTCTTTTTCAGGGTGCACGTAAAGGGCGGCTTTTTCTATAGCTCGCTCAAGAAGCGCCAGGTCATTACCAATAAGATCTGAAAGGAGAAAAGCAGCGTCCATTTCAAGGCTGCAGCCCTGCTCTTTGGAGCGCTGCGTTATCCACTTGGGCAATTCTTTCTGATTTGGAGCAGACATATTAAATAGAAATTTGTTTTTAACTAAGCTTTTGCCAAGTTTGGTTCGTTGATCGATTTTACTTCCACTTAAACAGAGTATGGTGGTGCTGTTGGGCTCTTCTATATATCGCAGAAGAGCATCTTGTTCTTTGGCTTTCAGCTTTTCGATATGTGCAATGTGGATGAATCGTCTCTTAGATAAAAAGGGCAGAGTTTGGGCGGACTGAACGACGCTCTCCATTTTAACTTCAGCGGCATGGAAATACTCTGTATTTGTGTCTGAGATATCCTTTGCGATGGTTTCTTTGAGTTTGGCCAAGGCGTCATCCACCAAGACGCCCTCGGTGCTAACCAGCGCATAGACCGGAAGTAGCTCTTTGGCTTTAAATGTAGGCATATTCACCATTGTCAGGAGCTCTCCTCCGTGCTCCTGGCCAGAGTCGCATCCAAAAAGAGCTCTTTGTGAATTTCCTCTGCTATTTTTTCTGCCATACGTTTTAAGGCTCGACGTTTGTTGGCTTCTGTTTTTAGAACCGAGTTGTCAATATTGCTTCTCGGTGAAAGGTAGTCTTCGCTATAAGAAAATGTTTTTTCCCAAAGGACAGTGCCAGAACTTTCCCGGAGAGTGACAGCTACTTTTAGACGTACCTGATAGGCGGGAATTGAGGAGCCAACGCCAGCCAGAGAACTTGGTCTGGTTGCGACCTCTTTTATTGTGCCTTCAAGAACAGGGAAGTTGAGGTCTGAGTCGTGACTAATATTTAGGTTGCCGTTGAGAAGTTTGTGATGGAGAGATGTGCCTAATTCGGAACTGAGTCCTAAGGGGGACTCTTCGCTAAAGGTGTGCAAGATAATGGTCGAATGCCCATAGAGTCTTGCCGTATGCATAACCTGGTAGCCACAGCTAAACAGGCTTACGAGAATTAATGCGAAGAGTAATCTCACGTTTTCACCACGAAATTAACAAGTCGACCTGGCACAACAATTTCCTTAACCACACTCTTGCCCTCAAGATGCTTCGCTAATTTTTCATCGCCACGGGCGGCTTTAAGGATTTCCTCTTTGGTCTTTTCTGCAGGAAGTTGCAGCTGCGAGCGCACCTTTCCATTGACCTGCAGCACCCAGTTGATTTGCGATTCGCTCAAGTATTCTTCATTAACTGCTGGCCAGCGTGCATGACAAATCGACTCGTTGGCCGGGTGTCCAAGTCGATGCCAAAGCTCCTCTGCAATATGTGGTGCAAAGGGGGCTAAGGCGCAGAGAAACCGTTCAGCCTGGTCTTTACGCAGGCCCTCAGGGGCTTTTAATGCCTCATTGACAAAGGACATCATTGCCGCCACCGCAGTATTGAAATTAAAAAACTTAAAGGAATCATCGATTCGCTTAAGGGTGCGGTTTAGATGGCGTTCAAGTTCGAGGCTGGCGCCTTCAAGCTCGCCTCTATCATTATCCAGGAGATGTTTGCGCGCAGAATCGCTGCTGTCTTGGTCAACGAAGAGACGCCATAACCGCTCAATAAAACGTCTACAGCCAGGAACATCCCGAGGGTTCCAAGGTTTGGATTCAGCGAGTGGTCCCATAAACATCTCATAGAGACGAAAAGTGTCACAGCCGTTTTCTGCGATGACGTCGTCAGGATTTACTACGTTGCGCAATGATTTAGACATTTTTGTAACCACTTGGGTTAAGCCTTCCCCGCTGTCTTTGTGGGTGGCTTTATCGTTATCTAAATTGACCTGATCGACAGGGATGAGTCGACCAGTTGAATCCTTATAGGCAAAGGCTGTGAGTAGTCCTTGATTAAATAATTTCTTAAAGGGCTCTGGCTCGGAAACGAGGCCGACGTCAAAAAGCACCTTATGCCAAAAGCGGGCATAGAGAAGATGCAGTGTGGCGTGCTCAACACCACCGACATAAAGGTCGACCTGTTGCCAGTAAGTTTCCGCTTCTTTGGAGAATGCGGCGTCCGAGTTGTTTGGGTCCATAAATCGCAGATAATACCAGCAGGATCCGGCCCATCCGGGCATGGTATCCGTCTCACGGCGCAGGGTGGCTCCATCAGGGCCCTGAACATGCAGCCAATCTTTGGCCCTGGCTAAGGGGGCAGAGCCATCGGGAGACGGGGTAAAATCCGTCATCTCGGGTAGGGTGACCGGCAAATCCGCAGCATCTACAGGGGTGATGCTACCATCTTCATGGTGCAAGAGGGGAAAAGGTTCGCCCCAGTAGCGTTGTCGTGAGAATAGCCAGTCTCTGAGTCGATAGGTGGTTTTGGCATGACCGAGACCTTTATCGCTCAGGAGCGTGGTTATCTTTTCTTTGGCTTGGGCTGTGCTTAGCCCATCAAGAACACCGGAGTTGATGGCAGTGCCATCACCGCTGAAACATGTCCCTTGGCTGACACCTTTAATGCCTTCAGGAGGTTTGACCACCTCGATAACTTTGAGGTCATATTGATTGGCAAATTCAAAGTCGCGTTCATCGTGTCCAGGGACAGCCATAATGGCGCCAGTGCCATAACCCATGAGAACGTAATCGGCGATATAAATAGGAATACGGGCGGCTTCACCTTCGAGAACAGGATTGATGGCATAGGCCCCGGTAAATACACCGCTCTTTGTTTTAGCCAAATCGGTTCTTTCCAGTTCGGACTTGGCCGCAGCTTTTCGCTGGTATTCTGCGACCTCGGCTTTTTGCTCGGAGGTGACCAAGCGCTCCACAAGTGGGTGCTCCGGCGCGACAACCATAAAGGTGGCGCCAAAAAGTGTGTCCGGGCGGGTTGTAAATACCTTCAAGGACTCATCACTTATGGTTTCAAGGCCAAAGACAACTTCCGCACCTTCGGATTTACCAATCCATTCCCGCTGCATGGTTTTGACTGATTCGGGCCAGTCGACCAAATCGAGGTCTTGGATCAATCTTTCCGCATAGGCAGTAATTTTAAGCATCCATTGTTTAAGTGGTCGTCGCTCGCAGGGGTGGTCACCGCGTTCAGAGCGGCCATTGATCACTTCCTCGTTGGCTAAAACGGTTTTGAGTTCTTCGCACCACCACACCGGAACTTCAGCCTGGTAGGCCAGGCCTTGTTCGTAAAGTTTAGTGAATATCCATTGGGTCCATTTATAGTAGCTTGGGTGAGAAGTCGAAATTTCACGGGACCAATCGTAGGAGAGACCCATCAGGCGCATTTGTCGACGAAAATTTTCACTGTTTTCGTGGGTTGTATCAGCAGGTTGCTTGCCGGTTTGAATGGCGTATTGTTCCGCAGGCAGTCCAAAGGCGTCAAAGCCCATGGGATGTAGGACATTATAGCCTTCCATGCGTTTGCGTCGGGCAACAATATCACTGCCGATATAGCCTAAGGGGTGGCCAACATGGAGGCCGGCGCCGGAAGGATATGGGAACATGTCGAGGATATAGTATTTAGGCTTGTTCGGGTCGAAGTCCGAATCTCCAGGGTTGGAAGTGCGGTAGGTTTGATTTTCGCTCCAGAATTCCTGCCAGGATTTCTCGATCTCTGCTGCGTTGTATGTGTTGCTCATGGGGGCGTTGTATTACGGTGTGTCGGTGTCTGCAATCCCCATAGCAAGGTAAAGATCTGAAAAGTATCAAGAAATTCGCATCCTGTGGAGGTCGGCGAGGGAGTCTTGAAGGGCTATGAATGGGGTTTGGTCTGGGCTTAAGTTTGCCAGAGAAATCCTGACAGGTTCTTGTTCTTAAGTGATGCTAGTGCTATTGCAGCTCTGATTCTTGTAGAGTTTCTATTAACTTAGGGGCTTATGATGAAGGAACCGGGTTCATATGGCATTTAATTTCTTTTCCAATTTTGTCGCAAACGATATGGCGGTGGATTTGGGCACCTCGAACACCCTTATCTATATGAAGAACAAGGGCATTGTCTGCAATGAGCCATCGGTTGTTGCGGTGCAGCAGGATGGACGTGGTGGTCATAATATTGTTGCAGTCGGAGTTGAGGCGAAGGAAATGATTGGACGCACTCCGGGCCAGGTTGCAGCCATTCGGCCGATCCAGGATGGGGTGATTGCGGATTTCGAAATGACCGAGGTCATGCTGCGTTATTTCATCAACAAAGTGCACAGCAGAGGGGCCATGATAAAGCCGCGGATTGTTGTTTGTGTGCCAAACGGAATTACGGAAGTCGAGAAAAGAGCGGTTAAAGAGAGTGCGGAGAGCGCTGGTGCTCGCGAGGTTTATCTGATTGAGGAGCCTATGGCTGCGGCGATTGGTGCAGATTTGCCGGTGGAAGACCCTTCAGGGAATATGATTGTTGATATAGGCGGCGGTACCACTGAAGTTGCGGTTATTTCTTTAGCGGGAATTGTTTACTCCCGAAGTGTGCGTGTGGGTGGGGACAAGATGGATGAGGCTATTATTCAGCACATCAAGAAGCGTTATAATTTGCTTGTTGGAGAGAGAAGTGCGGAAGAGATCAAGGTCGCTATCGGTAACGCATATCCGGATGAAGAGCACGAAGTGATGAAGATCAAAGGGCGGGATATGATTGCCGGTGTACCCCGAACCGTTGAAGTTAACTCTGATGAGATTCGAGAAGCTTTAACCGAGCCCCTAAGCATCATCATTGAAACAGTCCGTGTAGCGCTGGAGCGGACTCCTCCGGAATTGGCGGCGGATATCGTGGACAAAGGAATTGTTTTGACTGGCGGTGGTGGCTTACTCAAGAACCTGGATGTGGTGTTGCGTGAGGAGACCAGGTTGCCGGTCATTGTTGCTGATGACCCACTGAGCTGTGTTGTTATGGGGACCGGTCAGGCACTTGATGAATTGGAACTTTTAAAGCTTATTCAAGTCTAATTGCCTATGAAGCATGATCGCAAAGCCTTGCTTGGAACCGGTCTTTTCGGGCGCTATCGTGATATCTTTATTGCATTTTTACTTCTGATTTTACCCTTCCTTTTTTATCTTTCAAACGTCAAGGCCCAGCGAGACCATCATTTTTTCGACCGAATTGTTGTCTGGGTTTCCTATCCGGTTCAGTGGGGAGTGTTGACCGGACTTGATACGGTAACTTCGGTTTGGGATAACTATGTCGCGCTTTTGAATGTGAACGAAGATAACCAGCGTTTAGAGCGGGAGAACCAGGAACTCCGTCTGGAGATGGTTGCGATGGAGGAATATAAAATTGAAGCGGAACGTTTGCGCAAGGAGCTTAATATGCATGAAGCACTTGCAGAGCAGGGGCGCTTAACTGCCCAGGTTATTGGGATTTCTCCTTCACCACTTTTTCGTAGCATACGAATAGATGCGGGCACGATGGATGGTGTGGAACTGGGGCAGGCTGTTTTAAGTGCGCAAGGTCTTGTCGGACGCGTTGCGGCAACATCCTGGAAGCATTCGGACGTGATGCTGATCATTGATGCCAACAGTTCTATCGATGTGTTTATTCAAAGGTCGCGAGTGCGTGCAAGAGTGAGGGGAGCAGGCAAGGATGATAATGTTGGACTGGATTTTGAGTATTTGACGCGAACAGCAGATATCGAGCCTGGAGATACGGTTTTGGCAAGTGGTCTTGGCGGAATTTTCCCCAAGGGTTTTCTTCTTGGACGAGTGCTGAAGGTTGAAAGTCGCGCTTTTGGTTTGCATCAACAGGCAGTGGTTGAGCCGGCAGTTGATTTTAGTTCTCTCGAAGTTGTTTCGGTGCTTTTGAGTGGTGCGGTTGAGCAAGGCATGAGAGCAAGTGCTGCAGGTGAGGAGTAATATTGAGGCCCATGTATAGTCTTAGTTGGATAGTTCTGGGTTGGCTAAGCTACCTCTCTTTTAATGCTTTTTTCACCCGCTTCGGCTTTGAATATATTATTCCTGACTGCATGGTGATTGTTATTGCATTTGTCGCCACTCGCCGAAATTTATTGGCCTTAGTTTATGTGACATGTTGCTTGGGCTATATTGTAGGGCGTCAAGCTTTGGGCCCAACCGGGTTACATGAAACCGCCTTAACCTTGTCTGGTTTGAGTGTCTATTTTGCTCTTGGACATTTAACAGTCGATAATCGTTTTATCTTTGGATTGCTCAGCGGAGTCACTGTGATGGGCTATCACAGTTTTCTCTTTAGTCTCACCTGGCTTTTTGGTGCCGAAGCATATTTTTCTTCCTGGGCAACCGCCATACTATTTCCAACCGGATTGCTTACTGCGGCAATTGCTTTGTTGGCCTACCCGCTCTTGGAGTGGTTTGAAGGGCTTGTTTCCGTTGATAAACAAGAGGTCTTCCTGTCGTGGCGCTAAGTACGCAATCCCATGGGCGGACCGGGGTACAAGAGTATCGTAAACGTCTGCTGCTTTTGCTCTGGGTGATTGGAGTACTCTTTGTTCTCCTGTTTTTTAGGCTATATAATTTGCAAATTGTTAGGGGAACGGAGCTTAGCGCTCGCGGCGAGTCAAATTTTATAAAAAGACAGCGGCTGCCTCATGACAGGGGAATTATTTATGACCGCTATGGTCGCATTCTTGTGGATAACCATTTGTCTCTGACCTTGCAGTTGACACCTGCATTTGTTGGGTCAAAAAATGACCAGCTTTCAACCTTAAATAAGTTGGAAGAAATATTGAACTTAAGCCCTGAAGCCTATGGAGAATTGCAAGACGCATTACAAAAGGTGAGGGGGCTGGAGCGTTTTCAAGCGATCACTATTAAACAGAATCTGAGTGCGGATGAACTCGAACGGGTGGAGTCCATGCGCTCCCTTATGCTTCTAAACGGTGTCGATGTGGTGAAAAATCGGCGAAGAACATATCCCCATGGAGCTTTGGCGACCCATTTGCTTGGTTATGTGAACGAAGTTTCGCAGCGCGATTTGGATAAAGCTCGCGCTAAAGGAAACCCCCTGTCTTACAGGATGGGTGACATTGTTGGTCGTTCAGGTGTGGAGGAACGTTTTGAAGAAAGTTTGCGGGGGGTGGATGGCTTTCGCGAGGTTATTGTTGATGTAAAGGGCCGAAAGGTGGAGGAGCATGCGGTTGGTAGTTTAGCGCCGATGCGACGCAGGGTAGAGCCTCTGCCGGGGAAGAATATCTTTTTGACCATTGATTTAGATTTACAGCGAGCGGTTGAGGAGGCATTTTTTGGCCAAGCCGGTGCGGTTGTTGTTGTAGACCCGGATGATGGTTCCGTTCTTGCGATGGCTTCATTTCCTGATTTTGACTCAAACCAAATAAGTGGTGCTTTAGGCGTTGAGGTAAAAGAGAAAATTGACAAGGATCCATTAAAGCCGTGGGTGAACCGTACTATTCAGGGGCAATATGCGCCGGGTTCAACATTCAAGGTTATAACAGCCTTGGGTGCATTGGAGCACGATTTAACTACTCCGGAAGAGCAAATAAACTGTCCTGGATCCTTTACTTTAGGTAATCATACCTGGCGCTGCCATAAAGAGAGTGGCCATGGCTTGGTTGATCTCAAAGATGCCCTAAAGGTTTCTTGCGATACCTATTTTTATACTCTTGGTTTGCGACTTGGCATCGAGCGATTGGCCGCCATAGGGCGAGAATTAGGTATGGGGAAAGTTAGTGAATTTGCTCTTCGTGGTGAGAAGCGCGGCATTATGCCAGATAAAGCTTTTCATGATCGGGTCGAACGAAAAACTGGCGGCTACCAAAAGGGCATGGTGATCAACACCTCAATTGGACAAGGGGCTGTGTTGACCACTCCTCTGCAAGTGGGATTGCTTTATGCCACTTTGATTAACGGCGGTAGGGTGTTGCGACCTAAGTTAATTGATAAAATTCAAAGTGCAGATTTTCGCATAAGCAGAAGACGTCTTTTGTCGGATGATGAATCGGTTGGTACATCGGCTACATCTTTTGCCAGTGCGCGAATTGTCACTTTCAGAGGAAACCGCATCGCCGAGGAAGTCAGTGGTCAGGGACCCAAAATACTCGAGCGAGCAGAAGCTAAAGAGTTAAATCGTGTGGACCTTCCTGACGCTTATTTTTATGCAGTTCAGAAGGGTTTGAAGGCGGTTGTGAGCGAAGAGGGTGGAACAGCTTTTTATCGCCGCTCCAAAAAGAATACGATGAGTGGAAAGACGGGAACAGCTCAGGTTGTACGTTTAGGAGCCCGTCGTGATGATGCTAAGGATATGGAGTATTTTGCTCGCGATCATGCCTGGTTTGCTGCATATGCGCCGGCAAAAGATCCCGAGATTGCATTGGTGGTCTTGAACGAACATTCGGGGCACGGCAGCTCTCAGGCGGCGCCGATTGCAGTTAGTGTTATTGATAAATATTTTGAGCTTAAGGCGCAGCGCGCGGCCTTTTTGCAGGAAAGTTTTTAGGAGAAGTCGTGCGTCGTAGCCAATACCGCATGGAGGATTTTAGCTGGGGCCTGCTTGGTGCGGTTCTTTGCATTCTTTTTGTCGGTATTATTAATTTGCACTCTTCTGCAGCGATGCGTAATCCAGATCTGTATTTAACTCAGTTGTATTGGGTTCTTCTGGGTTTCGTTATTATATCTGTGATCAATCTTTTTGATTATCGAATGACAGAAAACCTGGCCTATCTTTTTTATTTTGCAGCCTGCGTGGCGTTATTGATGGTTCTCTTTTTTGGGAAATCTGCAGGCGGTGCGCGACGTTGGCTGGCACTGGGACCAATCGTGTTTCAGCCGTCGGAAATAGCAAAGCTGGCGACTATTTTTTGTCTTGCCCGCTATTTTGCTGAGCGCCCGGGTGGTTATACCCTGCTTGGGCTCGTTCGCCCTTTAAATCTTTCAAGGCCTTTGGTTTTGCTCTTTGCTTTAATTTGGGCCTGGAGCAAGCCCTGGTTTGTCGATCCGATTGGATTTCTGGCGCGTTTCCTGGTTGAAAAATTTGATAACATACCGGTTCAAGAGGCTGACTTACTTTGGTTTAGGTTATTGATTATTGGTTTCTTAGTGTTGAGTTTGATCTTCACTTACTACTTTGTTGATCAGTTCGAAAGTAAACAAGCACTTTTGGAGCCCTGGTCGCGAGCAAAACGCAAGCGGGTCATTATTGGTTGGGCTGCTTTTTATGCTGGTTTACTGTGCTTGTTGCTCGTGTTTTGGCAGGAGGCTTGGATTAAAGATCCGGTGGGCTACCTGTTAAATAGCTTATGGAAAGAGGCCCATCCTGGTGGAGCTTACGCACAGGTGAACTCCGGCTGGCTCTTGCGGGCTTTGGTTGTTGTTGTTGTCTTGAGTTATTTGTTGTTGAGTCTGCAGAGCTGGAAGAGTCAGCGACGACCGAATGTTGAGGAAAAGCTCATTGCACCTATTGATCTACTTCTCATTCCTGCAATTTTGATTATGGTAGAGCCGGATTTGGGGACAGCCGGTATTGTTGTTTTGATTGGCATGACCATGATTTGGGTTGTTGGGGTTCAGGCCCGCTCACAATTGATCATGCTTGGCTGCGGTTCTTTGCTGGCCCTGGTGGGTTGGTTTGGGGTGTTAAAGGAGTATCAGAAACGACGCATCCTAACCTTTCTTGCACCGGAAGAAGATATTACGGGAGCAGGCTGGAATGCTTATCAATCTCTTATCGCGGTGGGCTCTGGTCGATGGTTTGGTAAGGGACATCGAGAGGGCTCGCAAACGCAACTCTCGTTTTTGCCTGAGCAGCATACGGATTTTGCATTTAGTGTTTGGGCTGAAGAGCATGGGCTTTTTGGTTGCGCCGCCATTTTGTTTTTATATTTTCTCTTTTTACTTATCACCTTTAAGATAGCGATGGATGCGCGGGAACGTTATGGAGCGCTTTTGGCAACAGGAATTGGCGCTCTGATTTTCTGGCAAAGCCTGATAAATATATCCATGGTGACAGGAATGTTTCCGGTCGTGGGCATGCCACTACCGCTATTTTCCTATGGCGGATCGAGCCTACTAAGTATACTACTCGGCATAGGGTTTTTATTTAGTATCGGTTTACGTTGTCGGACGCCGTAGGGCGAAAATTCTACTCGAGATGTTTGGCCAACATTGAATCGAGTTTGTCTTTGGAGATAAGTCCAACAGTTTGCTCCACAACCTCACCATCCTTGAAAAGCAATAGGGTAGGGATTGCCCGTACCGCATATTGCCCAGGAGTCTGTGGGTGTTCATCAATATTCATTTTAGCGACCTGAACCCGCCCTTTATAGCTGTCAGCTAATTCACTTAAGACTGGTGTTAATGCCCTGCAGGGAGCACACCACTCAGCCCAGAAATCAACCAAGGTCAAAGTTCCTGATTGTAGTACGTTTTCTGAAAAATCCGTATCGCTAACCGTAATAATGTTGTCACTCATCTAAAATGCCCCTCTTCTACGAGAATAGTACGATTCCTCTAATATGAAGAGAAACGGAATAAAAATCAATGATTGTTGTCAGTTCAGGGAGTACTTTTTTTATGGGGGCTCGGCGTTAGTTTCCAGGTCATTTCCGAACTGCCCAGGGCACTGGCAATGCGTATCTTAAAGTGCTCGCTTTCAGGGGTTATGACCATTCGTTGCATCATATCCGTATGGGGAAAGCGCAGCAGATAGCATTTGTCAAAATGGTTAATGTGGGGGTAAACGGCCTTTAGGTTTTCATCGACTTTGATGGGGATAATTTCCGTCGGTTCAACGGAGACCTCATCGTTGGCAATCAGCGTAATCCGCCAGATAGAATCGGTTTTGGCCAGATCGTTCCATTTGATCTCCGGCGTGAACATGGTCACGAAAAAATTATGAAAATTCTCTACATCCCCTGTTAAATCAACAAGTTCCCGCTTTGTGATGGCCCCGCCGTGGCCGTAAATGTCGGGAAAGGCGACGGCAAATGCCCTTCTGAATTCTGGGGAGTGGTAGGTGGCAGAGATAAAGAGTTTCTGGTCAAAAACCTGATAAATGCTGCTCTCTCGTGTCCAAGTGTCTAAAATATCGGCATATTCTTCCGATTTAGGAGGACTTTCGGGGCCAATCAGGCGCGCTGGACGCGGCTCGACACAGTTTGTCAGCAATAGAGCGAGGCTAAAGCTCAAGAACTGGGCTGGAATATGACCGATAAAATGCATTTCCCTGTGGTCATCTTACTTGGGCTTGTGTAGAAAGCCAACAAATTAGCGATGACTGGATGCGTCATCAGGAACTCTGGCCCCCCAGTACAAAGCCATCATTTCAAGGGACATTTGCTTGGAAGGGTGTTAGGAAGCCGACGGGGCTGTTATGACTAAGGTAGAGTTATTATCCGGACAAGATCCGCAGCAGGTTGTTGAACCGATCGCAGTGATTGGGATCGGTGGATGTTTTCCCGATGCGGCGAATATCAGCCAGTTTTGGCAAAATATTTGCTCCGGTCATGTTGCCATCCGAGAGGTACCGAAAGATCGTTGGGATGCGGAGCTCTATTATCATCCTGAGCGCGGTCAGCGGGACAAAACCTACTCAAAAATTGGTGCCTTTATTGAGTCCGTTCCTTTTGAGAGAAAGCTTTTCCGGATTCCACCACGGACCCTTGAGGTCATCGATCCTATTCAAAAATTAGCCCTCACATCGGTTTACGCTGCTTTAGAAGACGCAAACCTGCAAACCGTGTCCGGTTCAGAGGGCCGGTCGTTCAACCGTGAGCGATGCTCGGTGATTGTGGGTAATTCTATGGGCGGGGAGTTTAATGGTCGAACCATACATCGCGCCTATTTTCCCGAGGTGCTGGAGGCCTTACGGGGAACAGAAGTATGGCGTGGATTGAGCGAGGCGCAGCAAGCACAATTAAGTCAGGAATTTGAGCAGGCTTATAAAGCTCCGACTCCGGAAATTACGGAAGATACAATGCCAGGTGAGCTGGCCAACTGCATCGCTGGGCGAATCGCTAATGTTTTTGATTTAAGTGGTCACAATTTTACTACGGATGCGGCTTGTGCTTCGTCGCTGGCTGCGGTTCAGGCAGCAGTTTATTCTTTGCGTGCAGGTGACACGGATCTCGTCGTGGCCGGCGGTGCTGATTCGCAGATGGACCCACCGAGTTTCATCAAGTTTTCACAAATAGGCGCTCTTTCAGGAGAACTCTCTGCACCCTTCGATCAGAGAGCAAGTGGGTTTGTGATGGGAGAAGGCGTAGGCATGTTGGTGCTCAAGCGTTTGAGTGATGCGCTGACAGATGGTGACCGTATCTACGCGCAAATTCTTGGGGTAGGTGCGGCCAGTGACGGTAAGGGGAAGGGCATAACGGCACCAAACCCACGCGGTCAACGTCTGGCCATCGAGCGGGCGTATGAGCAGGCGCAGGTGCCGATTGAAAGTGTTGGACTTTTCGAGGCTCATGGCACCTCGACCCCTGTCGGTGACGCGGTGGAAGTCGGGGTTTTGAGTGAGTGCTTAAAAAATTCCGGTGCTTCGGCGCGTGAGGTCCCAATTGGTTCAATTAAATCAATGATTGGTCATTTAAAGAGTGCGGCCGGCGTGGCAGCGCTTATCAAAACCACTTTAGCCATTTACAATCGCACTCTGCCGCCAAGTGCAAATTTTCAAAAACCGCCAGTGGATTCACCACTTGCGCAAGGGTTTTTGAAGGTTAATTCAGAGACACGTCCTTGGCAGGATGAGGCACAAAAACGACGGGCAGGGGTTAGTGCTTTTGGGTTTGGCGGCACAAATTTCCATGTTGTTCTTGAAGAGGCAGGGGACAGCTTACCCCGCGCCACGACGATTCGGCATTCAGAAACCAAGGCAGCCTATGAGGTTGAAAGCAAGGTGGCTTCGGCCTCCGGTTCAGCGTCGAGTCAGGGAGTTCTTAAAGAGATAACGGACCTCTTTGCGGCGCAGACAGGTTACGATTTGGAAGATTTAGATCCGGAATATCAGCTGGAGGCGGATCTCGGTATCGATACGGTTAAGCAAGCGGAAATCTTTTCGCTTATTCGGGAACGCTATGGTCTGGTTCAGGATGAATCGTTTTCATTGGCTGATACTCCTACCTTGCGGGCGATTGCGGATTATGTTGCTGGCGGGACGACCTCCGGAGCGACGTCTCAGGCACAGAGTGAATCTGCACCAACAAACGTCCCGGCGCCAGTGGCAGGGCCGCGGGTAGTTTCATTTGCCGGTAAAGATAAGGGCGAGCTTTTGGCGGTGGCGAAGGCAACATTGAGCGCCAGCACTTCTCTGGCGGATATGGATGTGGACCATCAGCAGATCACGGACAAACCTTGTCGTTTAGCCTTTGTTGCAGAAGAGCTCAGTGGTGTCGAAAAGGCGCTGGAATCGGCGGAAACAAAACGGGCACGGATGCTTGCTGCCAGGGGTATATTTCTCTCGGAAAAGCCAGGGCTTTGCCAGGATGGAAAAGTTGCATTTTTATTTCCGGGACAGGGTTCTCAGTACCTGTGCATGTTTGAAGATCTGGCAGGCCGGTATGATGTTGTGAAGGAAACCTTCGATGAGGCCAATAGAATTCTTGAACCGCTGATTGATAAGAAGTTGACCGATATTGTTTGGACTCACGCGGAGGATGATGAAAGCAAAGCTCGAGCCAATGCGGCCCTCAAGCAAACTGAAATTACTCAGCCCGCTATGCTTACAGCCGATGTTGCTATGTTTCGACTGCTTGCTGAACATGGGGTGAAGCCGGATATGGTGGCAGGTCACTCGTTGGGGGAATATGGTGCTTGCGTTGCTGCCGGGGTTTTAAGCTTTGCAGATGCGCTCTATGCGGTGAGCGCCCGTGGACGGGAGATGGCAGGAGTAGAAGTTCCTGATACGGGTAAGATGGCAAGTATTTCCGGGCCCGTAGAAAAAGTTGATGAAGTTTTGGCGAATGTTTCAGGTTACGTCATTGCGGCCAATAAGAATTGCCCTACGCAAACAGTCATTGCGGGAGAAAGTCATGCGGTTGAGGCGGCGATTAAGGAATTCTCCACATTGGGTGTGGATGCACAAGAGATTCCTGTGTCGCATGCATTTCATTCAAAGATTGTTGCGCCCGCATCAAAGCCCCTGGCCAATGTTCTTAGCGGTTTGGATATTCAGGCTCCGAGTTTGCCTATCCTATCTAATGTTCATGCGGATTATTACCCGCAGAACAAAGATGAAATCGTTGCGCTTTTAGCCAAGCAGTTAGAGTCGCCGGTTGAGTATATTGCTCAGATCGAGCGCATGTACGCTGAGGGTGCGCGGGTTTTTGTTGAAGTAGGGCCGAGGCGTGCCAGCACAGGTTTTGTGCGGAGTATTTTGGGTAAGTCAGAGTATGTTGCAATTGCAACAAACCACCCCAAGAAGCCAGGAGTTGAATGTTTTCTGGAAGCGCTCGCTTGTTTGGTAAGTGAAGGTTACGGAGTTAGCGAGCCTGGAAGGAAAGTCGTCACTCCACCAGTCGCACCTGCGAGTGGTCCAAGCAAGAATACTCCAGTTGATTTGAGTCGTGAAGAAAGAACAGCACCCACCCCTCAGGGAGGTTCAGAGGATGCCATCTGGATAAGTGGTGTGTCTGTGCTCTCTCCGAAATCCCAACCGGTTGACCCAATGGGGCTGGACCCTTTTGCGGATTTAATGAGTGGACATAATTTCATCGAGTCTGTTGCTGATGAAAATAAAGAGAACTTATTGGCAAAAAACATTACCAGGTTGAATAAGGCCAATGGTGTTTTTGAACCACTTAAGGCTTTGAATGAAGTGATTCAGCTTTTTGCATCGGTTGGCGACATTAATTTGAATTCGGATTATGGAATTGATGATGGATTTGTCGACGCTTTAGACAAAACAAGTCTGCTGGCGATTGCTTCAGGTATCGATGCCTTACGAGATGCGGGCTTGCCGTTGCATCGTTACTACAGGACAACCTCTACGGGCAAACTCTTGCCTGACCGTTGGGGCTTGCCGCCACGGTTAGCAAAGAGAACCGGTATCATTTTTGCCTCCGCATTTCCGGGCCTTGACCGTTTGATCGAAGATGTTTCGGGGCATGTTGAGAGTCAATTTAAAGGTAAGCTTTCGGATATGTTGCTGCGTGTTAATGCAGGGCTGGATAGTCTTGAAGAGCAGGGCGGTGATGCTCAGGTCTTACGCGGGCTTGTTCGTGAGCACTTAGATGGATTGGCCGAGGATACCAACCCTTATGAGTTTAGTCGGAAATTCTTATTTAGAATTTTGTCGATGGGGCACGCCCAGCTCGCACAAGTCGTTTGCGCCCAAGGGCCAAACACACAAGTGAACGGCGCATGTGCTTCCGGTCCCCAGGCGATGGCTATCGCTGAAGATTGGATAAGGCTTGGACGATGTGATCGGGTTTTGGTGGTTAGTGCTGATGACGTTGCCAACAAGACAATGTTTCCCTGGATTGGCGCAGGATTTCTGGCTGCAGGGGCTGCGACTATTGAAGCTGATGTTGAGGTTGCCGCAGTTCCTTTTGGGGCCAAGCGTAATGGTATGTTACTCGGCTCCGGCGCTTCGGCTTTTGTTGTCGAGCGCAAGGATTGTGTAGATGAACGTGGGATGAGTGGTGTGGTTGAGCTTTTAGCCACTTCGATGGTTAACAGTGCTTTTCACGGTACCCGATTAAATGCGGAGTTTATTAGAGAAGCTTTTAGCGATATTGTAGCTGAGGTTGAAAGAAAGACCGGGATTTCACGCAATGAGTTTGCTGATCGCTCTTTCTTCATGTCTCATGAAACCTATACTCCGGCACGAGGCGGAAGTTCTGCCGCTGAAATTGAAGCGTTACGTTATGCTTTTGGTGAGCAAGCGAACAAAGTTCTGATTGCAAATACCAAGGGATATACAGGACATCCAATGGGAGCCTCTTTAGAGGATGTGGTTGCTGTTAAGGGCTTGCAACGACAAACCTTGCCCGCAATCGCGAATCTTAACGAAATCGATCCGGATTTTGTGGATTTGAATTTTTCTAAGGGCGGCGCGGTCGATATGGAGTATGGCTTTCGCTTCTCTGCTGGTTTTGGTTCACAAATTGCCATGACCGCCTACGGGCGACTTGCTCAGGAAGAAGCTCGGTTGATTTCGCCGGAGCGCTATCGTCATTGGCTTCAGACCGTTGCCGGTCGTGAAGATGCGGCACTTGAAATTATTGATCGTACCTTACGAATATCGGAATCTGGTGGTCTAGAGGCTTGGGAGCTGGGTGTGCCGTCACTTGTCTGCGCCGAGTCGACGCCTGTTCAGGCAACTCCGCCGCCGTTGCCGGTGGCTGAGCTACCCCAACCAGTGGTTGCGGAGAGTGCTGTCGTGAATACAGAGGGGCTCTTACGGCGTGTGCAGGAGCTTTTTGCGCGGGAAACAGGCTATGATTTAGAAGAACTCGAACCCGAGTATCAGTTGGAAG